>JABIRL010000160.1 GCA_018667855.1 Rhodospirillaceae bacterium | reverse complement strand
GCCGTTGACATCTCAGAAGTAATTGCGTCTCGCGAATCCCGCGTTCACCCACAAATTGATGCCGAGGATTTCGCAACCGCCATTGAAACCGCAGAGTCGCGAGCCCGGTTCGTGGTCGTCGCTGATGATGAGACGATGGCAGCGATACTTAACTCGCCACTGGCTCATTGGCGCGTGTTTTTACATCCGACCCACCGCAGAATGGCGCAGGGAGACCGGAACGGCGCAGTGCGTGTTTTGGGTGGCGCAGGCACCGGCAAGACAGTACTTGCCATGCATAGGGCAAAGTGGTTGGCGGAACAACGAGCCACGATCGAAAAACGAGTTTTCTTCACGACCTTTACTCGTAATCTGGCTGCCGACATTGAAGATAACCTTAAAGCACTTTGCAACCCTGTGGTTATGCAAAATATTGAAGTCAAAAATTTGGACGCCTGGGTTCACGGCTTCATGCGTCGTCAGAAGTATGAGCACCGGATAATTTACAACCGCAACCAAGACGAAGCGGCCGAAGCTTGGCAGCGTGCATTGACGCTGCAGGATACCAGCCTTGCTTTCCAGCCAGATTTCTATGAAGAAGAGCTAGAGCGGGTGATACTGGCTCAGGGCGTGGCCTCGCGCGATGAGTATCGCCTCGCGAAGCGAACTGGCCGAGGCACAATATTGACGCGCCGTAAACGCGATGCAATTTGGCCAGTGTTTGAGGAATACCGAGCCCAACTAGCCAGCCGAAAACTCAAGGAAGTTGACGACGCTTATCGTGATGCGGCGGTCATGCTCAAGGATAAGCCGCAGACATATTCCTCCATCATTGTTGATGAGACCCAAGACTTCAGTCCGCAAGCGCTTCGGTTACTGCGCGCCATGGTGCCCATTGGACTAAATGACCTTTTCTTTGTCGGCGATGGACATCAGCGTATCTATACTCGTAACCGTGCGTCGATGAGCGCATGCGGCATTAACATCCGAGGCCGGGGACGCAAGCTGTATCTGAACTACCGCACGACAGAAGAAATTCGGCGACGGGCAGTTGCCACACTTGAAGGCTGTGAAGTCGATGATCTTGATGAAGGGTCCGATGAAGTCAAACGTTACAAGTCCCTTTCACACGGCCCCGCCCCGAAGACATTCGATTTTCAGCACTTGGAAGATGCACTCAGCTGCTTGGCTCCGCTATTGAGAGCAACTCTTTCTGAGGGGCACACAGTTTGTGTGATAGTGCCAACCCAGCACGATGCAAAAACGGTTCATGGCAGTTTAAGGGCGGAAAAAATATCTGCCACCATCCTTGGCCCGGATAAACGTGACAAGCCGGACTCAAAGTCTGTGCGTATTGCCACAATGCACCGCGCAAAAGGCCTTGAGTTCGACGAGGTGGTATTGCTGATACCTCATAGCTGGAGCGACCCGAAATCAAAAGCGGCGAATAATCAGCAACTCCAGTATGTCGCAATGACACGAGCAAAAAAGATTGTGACGATTGTTCAATATTAAAAGTTTGGGCGCTGTTGAAGTGGTCAGCCTTTTGCAAGACTGCGTACCAAAAACCCAAAAAAGTGCAGAGATTTCAATGTTCGAGTTTGATCCCAGTCTCTTTCGCCCAAGCGGCGGAACTTCGAACTTCACGAAATCGGCGTGCTGAATTACCGTTTAGAAACAACGAATTAAAAATCCGTACTGAATCAGCGCAGTCAACAGCTATGGAGAGAATGGGCCTAAGAGAGAGAATTTGAGTAGAAATACCACAACGGTAGTCAACAGATTCTGACCGAAAAGCCCGCAGAACCCGGGGTTTTCAAGCCCTCAACAAACGGCAGGAGACTGTTGCGAACAAAATAATGGCGGAGGGGGTGGGATTCGAACCCACGGTACCCGCAAAGGTACACCGGTTTTCGAGACCGGCACAATCGACCACTCTGTCACCCCTCCCAGGCCATTTGGTTGGCGCTGGCTGCCGCTTTTTAGCGGCCCTTTGGGAAATATTCAAAGGGTTTCCAGCAGTGTGCGCATGCCTTCGCCGATCCGGGTCAGGGCGGCCTGATAGATGAAGCGGTCCCAGCCGATGCAGAAATGCCGGACGCCCAGGTCAATATAGCGTTTGGCCTGCTCCACCTCGCCGATTTCGATGCGCGGGGCGATGCCGTATTCCAGGGATTTGGCGATCAGCAGTTCCTCGAACGGACGTATTTCCGGCGTGTCCATCAGGCCAGGCTGACCGCGGGAAAAGCCGAAATCGGCCGGGCCCCATTGGGTCATGTCCACGCCCTTGTCCCGCGCGACGTCGAGGATGGCGTCGATATTGTCCAGGGCGATGTTCTTTTCGATCATGATGGTGAACACCGTGGCGTTCAGATCGTCTAGGTATTCGTCGGGCTGATAGCCGCCCAAGGCTGGGCGGCGCAGCTTCACGCCCATATGGCCGCCTGATTCAGGGGTATCGGCGGCGATAATTTGATGGCAGGTCGCGACATCTTCCGGCGTGCGGATATCGGTAAACAGGATCGCCTTGAACCCGGCGCCCAGGGCGGCCTGGGCCCAGAAGGCCTGGCTCGCCTGGTCCGGTTTCAACATCAGCGGCAGGTCGGCGCATTGTCCGGCGCGCGCCATATGGTACAGCGTTGCCATGTCGAAGGCGGAATACTCGGCGCAATATTCGCCGTAATCGAACAGGCCCGCATCGCCGATGATCTCGGGGATGTCCGGGTCATTGGAGAGGAAATGCGTGCCCAAGGTGGCGGCGCCCTGGGACAGTTTCTGCCGCAATGTGTTGGTCATGATCATCGGTTGGTGTCTTTCATTTACTCATTCATTGGTTCAAATGAGGGTGACGGTTTCCTCGGCCCCGCCATTGGCGGCGGAGACATAGCCGCTGTAGATGGTCGAAATGCAATCGGCGGCCAGCTGGCTGTTGCTTTCAACCTCGTCGCCATTGGCGACGGCGCCATAAAAGGCCTCGATCTCCTGGGGGAAGCCGTGGGAGAAATCCTCGTCCGGGGCGGTCATGGCCCAGCCCTGTTTGGTGCCGATCTTCTCCACCACGTAAATGTCGTCGAACTGGCTGTCCACCGGGTTATATGTCTGCATCTGGTTCGAGGGGTTGAGATTGCAGATCGTGCGGTGGTTGCCGGCGCAGACCTCCAGCCAGTTGTGTACGCCGCCCAGCACAATGTCAGAGGCGAACACGGTGGCGATGGTGCCGTCCTGAAAGGTGACGTGGGTCATGGCGAAATCCTCGATATCCTCATAATCAGCGCGGATATGGCCGCTATCGACGAAGTTCGGCAGCTGGGTCAGGGCGTGGGTGCGCGCGGTCACCGACGCCGGACGGATGGGCGCGCCGAACCGGGCCCGGCCCTCCACCCGTTTCAGATACAACGCCGCCGTGAGGGGATGGCAGCCCTTGCCGATCATGGCGCCGCCGCCCGCCAGATGCCAATGGCCGTAGCTGGGCGCGTGGGAGCCGGAATGGGCTTCCTCCCCATGCATCCAAAGGATCTGGCCCTTGGTCTTTTCCAGGATCTCCCGTTCCTTTTGCACGGTGGGTGCATAGACCCAGTTTTCGGCGTACAGAATGCGGGCCTTGGACGCGGCCTCCGCCGCCAGCATGCGTTCAATACTGGCCAGGGCGCCGCCGCGGGCGTCGTTCATGGAGGCCTTCCGGCTATCGAAGGCAGCCCCGCCCCCGCCCCCGTTATCGCCGAAATAGCCGGTCAGGGGTTTCTCGACGATGGGAAATATATCCTTGGCCAGGGCCTGTATGGCGACCGGTTCGTGCTGTTCGGGCGGGATGCAGATATGCAGCACATCGATTTCCGCCAACAACGGCTCCAACTCGGCAAAGGCCCGGATGCCGCGTTCTTTGGCGAATGCCTCCCGGCTGGCCGCCGTGCGGCTGAAGACGCCCACGGTAATCCCCCCATTATTAATGGGGTTAACTTGTAGAATTACGCGGCCATTTTCAGTTTCATAGCAGGTGTTATCCCACCGATTGCCATATTGGGTCTGTCATTATTGTATGTCCAGAGCCATCTCGTTGCCTGGTCTTG
>JABIRL010000242.1 GCA_018667855.1 Rhodospirillaceae bacterium | reverse complement strand
ATGGCGTCCCTGGACAAGGCTGTCCAGAATTACGCCGCCGAAGACGGCGAAGATTAGCCGCCGTTGGTTCTGGGCTAATACGACACTCCCGCCTCGTTGAGGATATTCTGATCCGACTTGGCGTCTTCCATGGCGTTCAGGACCGATAGATCACGATTGACCCTGATTCCAACCTCGTCGAACAACTCTTCGGTTCGCGGGGTGATCAGGCCGACCCGGGCCATGGCCGGCATCATCAATTGCTTAAGGGAATGCACCTGACCCGGCGGCAGGTCCATCGTGATGCCCAGTTCCGCCGCTTCCTCCAAACCGTCGAAAAAATCCTCAGGCTCGATATCGCAGGTTTTCAGAACCTCCACAAAACCTGGGTCTGTCCGGTCCGCCGCCGTGCCGTGGCCACCGCCCGTGCGTTGGGACTGCACGATCACGTTGATGGCATCGAAAGCAAACTGGGCCAGATCCTCCACGTCATCGGGGTGCATTTTGGCAATCAGCGGCCCCAGATAGGTATGGCCGAAGGAGACATGTCGCGCCTCGTCCCGCATGACGTTGAAGGTGATGTCCCGCAACAGCGGGCAGGTGGTCTGACGGTACATGTTGTTGAAGGCGCCCAGGGCGAGCCCCTCGACCACCATGTTCATACCGATCATGATTTTCTCGAACCGGCCCGATTGCAGCGTCGCGTCGATCAATGACTTCAACATCGGCGACATGGGATAAACGATGGCTACCTTATCCACGTACTTGGCGTAGACCTCCACGTGGCGGGCTTCATCCATGGTCTGTGTCGCGGCATATAACTTGGCCGAGGCATCGGGCACGGAATGAGAGACCGCCGCCGCCGTCATCAGCGCGCCCTGCTCGCCATGCAGGAACTGTGACAGCAACTGCGCCGTGGAATGGGCGTTGAACTTTTCCTGCTGGCTTTTCGACAGCCGTTGATAGAACGGCATGCGGCAATATGTATTCTGCGCCTCGTTGACCAGGGGGCGGGAGGAATCAACGGTCTGATCCCAGTCCAGCAGCTCGTCGGAATCCCATTGGTTCTTCTTGGCCCGCCGGTATAGGGCTTCCAGCCGCCGGTCGGAAACGTCATAACTGAACTTCCATGCGATCTGCATGGCGTTGTCATAGAAATCGTCCGGTGTCGAAGGCGTTGATGTCACGGTGCTGGTCATGGCCATAGATGTCCTACCCTGTTTCGCATGGTTACAAGGTGTCACGTGGCGGCCAAGGTGTACTTGATCCAGGTCAATGCCCGGCGGTTAACCGAAAAAGGAAAATTGCACATTCCCCCGGCTCGGTATAAACAGGGCGCCGAATGAATTCAGTTATTCATTTCCACGGGGAGTGGCGCAGCCAGGTAGCGCATCTGCTTTGGGAGCAGAGGGTCGGAGGTTCGAATCCTCTCTCCCCGACCAAATCTCAACTATCGCAGCCTATAACCGAACAACCTCGCCGGTGCGGATCGATTGATCGGCTGCCAGGACGATGCGCAGGGAGTTGAGGACGTCGGTCATATGCTCCTCGAGGTCCAGGTCTTCCGTAATGGCCTTGAGGAAAAATTCCTGTTCCAGGCGGCATAGATCGTCGTGGCCGGGTTCTTCGGTGGTTTTGATGATCTCGTCGCTGCGTTCGAAATTTCCGTCCGCCGTCAGGGCGCCATGATGCAGGCGTAGTGCATTGGTCTTGGTATGGGCGTCGACGTCATCTGATTTGTGTCCCTGACCGGTCTCTTCAGCGGCGATGATGCTGACGCAACCTTTCGGGCCGATGACGTCTTTGACGAAAAAAGCCGTCTCGCTCATCATCGGGCCCCAGCCGGCTTCGTACCAGCCGACGGAGCCGTCATCAAAAGTCACCTGGAGCTGGCCGTAGTTATACATATCCGTTGCGATTTCATTGCTCAGATGAGCGCCGATGGCATGCACCTTGACCGGTTTGGCCCGTGCCATCAGGCACATCATGTCCACATAATGGACGCCGCAATCAACGATGGGGGAAATGCTGCTCATCAATTGTTTATGAACGTTCCAGGTCGCGCCGCTGCTTTGCTGGTTCAGGTTCATGCGCATGACCAACGGTTTGCCAAGGCCATGGGATAGTTCGACCAACTTGGCCCATGACGGGTGATGGCGCAGGATATAACCGATCACCAATTTGCGGTTATGGCGGCGGGCCGCGGCGATTACACGTTCGGCATCAGGAACGGTTTCGGCCACTGGTTTTTCCAGAAAAACATGCGCGCCGGCCTCAAACGCCATAACCGCGAATTCCGCATGGGTGTCCGGCCATGTGTTGATGGATACGGCATCAGGCGCCAGGGCGGCCAGGGCGCCGGCGTAATCATTGAATTTTGGGTAGCTATCCAGCTCCGGCGGCAAATCGGTGATCGTGGCGATGTTGCGGCTGCACAAACCGACGATCTCAAAGCCGTCCAGGGTGTGATAGGCCTTGGCATGGGACAGTCCCATGTTGCCGAGACCCACCACCAGTATTTTGATTTTCGTCGTCATATCTTCCGTCCTTGATTGCCTGTGTATCCGGCCGCGGGCCGTTACACCGTCTCGGTGACTTTACTCAAATGTGGGGGGCTGTCGGGGTTAAGGCCGCGCGCCAGGGCGACGCTGTTGGCCATGGCATAAAAACTTTGCACAAATGTAGCTGGCGCGCAGGCCGGATGGACGTCCCCGACGACCGGCAGGCTGTCCCTGTCCCCGGCGCCCTGCGGGGCAACGAATACTCTGCCGCCCTTGGCGCGAAGCGCCGACATGGTTTCCTGCGTGCTGGTCCTGGTCTGGTCATTCTGGCCGAACATAAGCACGGGAAAACCACCGCTCATCAGCGCCATGGGGCCATGTGATAATTCCGCCGCGCTGAACGGTTCGGCATGCAGGCGGGATGTTTCCTTAAACTTCAGGGCTGCTTCCTGGGCAACAGCGTAACCCAGGCCCCGGCCGACGATCAGGGCATGATCGGCGGCCGCGAAGGTTTCGACGGCGGGCTGCCATGAAAGTTCCGCCGCCATGGCCAGTTGATCGGGCAGTTTTGACAAGGCGGACAGCAGGGCCTTTTCCCCGGACCAGGTCGCGGCGATTTGCAACAATCCGGCGAGGGAAGCAATGAACGATTTTGTCGCGGCGACGCTAAGTTCCGGGTCGGCCCACAACGGCAGACAGACATCGGCAAGTTCGGCCAGCGGTGAGGTCGTGTCGTTGCACAAAACCACTACCAGGGCTCCGGCCGCGCGCGCCGCCCGCGTGCTGATGCATAAATCCGGGCTGCGCCCGGACTGGGAAATCACCAAAAATACCGCGCCCTCCAGATTTAACCTTGATTGATACAGAGAGCTGATCGACGGTGCAAAAGAGGCTGTGGGAACACCGAGATGTGTTTCGAACAGGTATTTTGCGAAAGTTGCCGCATGGTCCGAGCTGCCCCGCGCGCAGGTGACCATAAAACGAGGAGAAAAACCGCGCAGCCGTTCCGCCAAATCGTTACACAAGGGCGCGTTCTCGCGCAGCAATCGACGGACCGCTTCAGGCGCTTCACCTGTTTCAACAGCCATTTTCGTTGGCGCGATCATGCCTTCGGTATAACTGGTGAGTACCGAAAGCGGCTGTTCAAGGCGCGGTGCGACGAATGTTCCCGCGCCCTGGCGTTGAAGCAATAGCCCTTCCGCCGCCAATTCCCGTACGGCGCGGCGTACCGTAACGCGGGAGAGGCCAAGTTCCGCCGCTAAATTGCGTTCACTGGGCAAAACTTCGTCATGGCCGATGACGCCGCTTTCAATCGCGGTGCGTAGACCATTCTGCAGCCGTTTATAGAGCAGCCGTGAGCCGGCACCATGGGCGCCGATACTTTTGTTGAGCGCGTCGACGACGGTACTTATGTCAGCCACGGGCGATCACCGGGCTTGGTCCAGCGGATCGTGTTTGGCCAGCATGATCGCCCCGTCCAGCGCGTCACCCTGGCAGGGTTTTAAATGGTCAGCGTAGGAGTCGGGAAGAAAGGGCGTAATAGCATCGGCCAACCCACCGACAAGCGAGATCGGTTCCACATTCCGGGCCCGCAATCCGTCTATCAGTCGGGTCAACTCCCGCGCCGTTTGGTTGATCAATTCCAGCGCGGCCGGGTCGCCTTGTTCCCCGTGTTCTAGTACCAGAGGGGCAAATGATGCGTAGTCGCCGGGCGTAGCGGTTTCGGCCCAGATAATCAGGTTTTCGATCTGTCCATCGAAGCGTGCGATCAGGGCCGCGCCAAGGGCGCCGGGCGTTTCCAAGCCGTCATGACCAAGCACCGCGCGGCGCAATGCATCCCTGCCCAAGGCGGCGGCGCCACCTTGATCGGCCATTGCAAAACCCCAGCCGCCGAAATTACTGGTCCGCCCCTGCGTCAGCCCGAACGCACAGGTGCCTGTTCCGCTAATCACAACACCCCCATCCGCACCGCCATGGGCGCCGAGCCAGGCGATATGCACATCGGAATGCACGTTCAGTGATTTGAACGGGTGGGGATAGTCCTGAATGCGACAGCGTTCACGTTTCAGGGACAGGCCAGCCAAACCGGCGCCTACCCGTAATTGTGAAATCAGATGCTTATCAAGTCCGGCGTCCAGAAGTGCAAGTTCAGCGGCATGACGTATTTCATCAAAACAACGTACCAGGCCCAACGTCGTATTGGCCGGGCCCGTGCGGGCCTGTCCCAGGATATTCTTATTGCTATTACAGAGGCGGGCCTTGCAGGCCGTGCCGCCGCCATCGATGCCGAGAAACAAATGTTCCGATCCGTTTGAATCATTCATCGAATGACCGTATCCGTTAGAATCAACCAAAACAATACCAATTAAATACCAATTTACCTTTATCCTTCTGCTGATTTATTGAAACAGCTTAGAAGTTGAAAAAAAGCATTGAATTCAATTGGTTGTGTTCGAACGCTTCGAATAATGAAATCGTATGGTTGCTGTATCATCAAAAATACCCACTAGACAAGCGTTAAAATATGATATTAATATAAAAAAATAGGATTTAATTAAACACAAATGACCAACAAAAGCTTGATTGAGGGATTATGGATATCAAGCTGCACCAACAAGGAGAACAAGAATGAGACATAGTTCGAGTTTTACATGGGCCCGCGCAGGACTGGCGGCGGCGGCCCTGGCCGGCTTCGCCCTGGCGGCGCCGATCGCTGCAAGCGCGGCATCTTCCCTGACGATTGAAAGCTGGCGCAACGATGATCTTGATATCTGGATGGACAAGATCATTCCCGCCTTCAACAAAAGCTATCCCGACATCAAGGTCGTGTTCGCGCCGATGCCTCCCGCGGATTACAACGCCGGTCTGAACACCAAACTGGCCGGTGGTACGGCGGGTGATCTGATTACCTGCCGTCCCTTCGATGCCTCACTTGAATTGTTCAAGCGCGGCAGTCTGGCATCCTTGAACGGGCTCGAAGGTCTGGATAGTTTTTCCAACGTAGCGAAAAGTGCCTGGCAGACCGATGACGGCGCGACAACGTTTTGCCTGCCGATGGCATCGGTGATCCACGGCTTCATCTATAACAAGGAAATCTTCTCGGAACTGGGGCTTTCGGTGCCGAAGACCATCGACCAGTTCAATGCGGCCCTGGCAACCATCAAGGCGAAAAGCAAATACACCCCGATTGCCTTGGGGACATCCGATCAATGGGAATCCGCGACCATGGGTTTTCAGAATATCGGCCCCAATTTCTGGAAGGGTGAGGATGGCCGTCAGGCGCTGATCAAGGGTACGCAAAAGTACACCGATGCCGCCTATATCAAAACCTGGGAGCAAATTGCGGCCTGGGGCCCCTTCATGGGCAAAGGCTTCAAGGCACAAAAGTATCCGGACACGCAAAATCTGTTTTCATTGGGCCGCGCGGCGATCTATCCCGCCGGCAGTTGGGATATTTCCACCTTCAATAAACAGGCTGACTTCAAGTTCGGCGCTTTCCCGCCGCCCCTGCCGGCCGGTCAGTCGGAATGCTATATCAGCGATCACACCGACATTGGCCTGGGCATCAACAAGGCGTCGAAGAATATGGCTGCCGCCAAAACCTTCCTGAATTGGATGGCGACGGCCGAGTTCGCCGAACTTTATGCCAATGCCCTGCCAGGCTTCTTCCCGCTGGGCAAGCACAAGGTCAAACTGGACGATCCGGTGGCCCAGCAATTTGTTGATTGGCGCGGCACGTGCAAGTCGACGATCAGAAATTCCTATCAGATTCTGTCGCGCGGTACGCCGAACCTGGAAAATGATCTGTGGAATGTCTCGGCTCAGGTTCTGAACGGCACCTTGTCGCCGCAACAGGCCGCTGCCAAGGCCCAAGCCGGTCTTAACGCCTGGTACAAACCGCACCAGTAGGTCGCGGAAGCAGAAGGCTTTAATCGATGTGCCGCACGGATAAATTGATCTTGATCAAGTATCCGTGCGGCATTATTCGAACAACCAGGATCTACTGCTGCTCCATCAAAACTGACATAATCGTACGATGACGCGACGGTTTCCCCTGCATATTGTTGTTTTTCTGGCGCCCGCGGTCGTCATCTATACCGTGTTCATGATTTACCCGTTGCTGGATTCGATCCGGCTCAGCTTTTATTCCCTCGACGAAACGGGCCTGCCGTATTTTGACGGCTTTAAAAACTACTTCACATTGTTCAACGATCCCAACTGGTCGGGCGCTTTTTGGAATGCCTTTTGGAACAACATCATATTATTCGCCATCCATATGCTGGTGCAGAACCCCATCGGTCTGTTACTCGCGGCCTGTCTTAGTCTACCGGTTTTGAAGGGCCGGCACATTTACCGCACGGCGATATTCCTTCCGACCATGCTGTCGGTGGTGATCATTGGCTTTATCTGGCAGCTCATTCTCAGCCCCCTTTGGGGCGTGGCCGAGACATTGATGGACTTCGTCGGGCTTGCCGGCTTCTTCGGACCCTGGCTGGGCGAAAAGGGCACGGCCCTGGTGACGGTCTCGCTTATTTCCGTCTGGCAATTCGTCGGCATCCCGATGATGCTGATTTATGCGGCTTTGTTGAGCATTCCTGAGGATCTGACCGAAGCCGCGACAATCGACGGCGCCAGGCATTGGCAGGTATTCTGGCGTATCAAGCTGCCGTTGATATTACCGACATTGGGTATTGTTTCGATCCTGACCTTCGTCGCCAATTTCAATGCCTTCGATTTGATCTATGCGATCAAGGGCGGCCTCGCGGGCCCGGACTTCGCGACCGACATCATGGGCACGTTTTTTTACCGCACGTTCTTTGGCTTCCAGTTGCAATTGGGGTCCACGACCATGGGGGCGACCGTGGCGACGATCATGTTCGTGATCATTCTGGTTGGTGTGCTTATCTTCTTCTTTGGCGTTCAGCGCCGTTTGCTGCGCCACCAGTTGTAGGCCGGACATGGCAACCAAGCGCTCCATCAACGCCCTGGCCGTCCACGCTATTCTGCTGGTCTATTGCCTGATCGCCCTGTGGCCCATATTCCTGGTCATCAGCAATTCCTTCAAAAGCCGCAAATGGATATTTCGCGATCCCATGGCTCTGCCAAACGCGGATTCATTTTCCCTGATCGGATTCGAGAAGATTCTCGCCCGCTCCAACTTCGAGCTCTATTTCGCCAACAGCATCATCATTACCGTCGTTTCGCTCAGCGTTACCTTGTTGATTGGCGCCATGGCGGCCTGGGCCCTGGCCGGATACAAATATCGCGGTAATACGGTTTTGGCATTTTATTTGGCCATTGGCATCATGGTGCCGATCCGCCTGGGCAGCGTCAGCATTATGAAACTGATGGTCGGGCTGGGTCTAATGAATACCCTGACGGCATTGATCCTGGTGTATATCGCCATGAGCTTGCCGCTGACGATCTTCATTTTGTCGGAATTCATGCAGCAAATTCCCAACGATCTGAAAGAAGCCGCTCGTTGCGACGGGGTCAGTGAATACCGCATATTCTTTCAGATCATCCTGCCCCTGATCCGCCCGGCAATTGCCACGGTGGGCGTCTTCACCATGGTTCCGGTCTGGAATGACCTGTGGTTTCCATTGATCCTGGCGCCCGGTGATGATGTGCGGACCATAACCTTGGGGGTGCAGGGTTTCGTCGGCCAATATGTCACCGACTGGAATGCCGTTCTGTCGTCGCTGACCCTGGCAATTGTTCCCGTATTGCTGCTTTACCTGATTTTCTCCCGCCAATTGATCCGCGGTATCACCGCGGGCGCGGTCAAATAGAAAGGTGTTGTCATGGCCGAGGTGAAACTTGTCGGGGTCAAAAAGTCTTTTGACAGGGAGGAAGTCGTTCACGGCGTTGATATCGCGATCAACGATGGAGAGTTCGCCGTCTTTGTCGGGCCTTCCGGTTGCGGCAAATCGACATTATTGCGGATGATCGCGGGGCTGGAGGATGTCAGCGCGGGTGAAATACTTATCGGCGGGGAAATAGTGAACGATGTCCCGCCCGCACAACGGGGGATCGCCATGGTTTTCCAGTCCTATGCGCTGTATCCGCATATGTCGGTCTACAAGAATATGGCGTTCGGGCTGTCCATCGCACGGGTTGGGCGTGCTGAAATTGATCGCCGGGTGCGCCAGGCGGCCGAAATCCTGCAGCTGCAGGATCTGTTGCACCGACGTCCCGCCCAGCTGTCCGGCGGGCAGCGCCAACGGGTCGCCATCGGCCGCGCCATCGTGCGCGATCCACGGGTCTTTCTGTTTGACGAACCTCTCTCAAACCTGGATGCCGCCCTGCGCGTCAATACCCGCCTGGAAATCGCCAAGCTGCATCAGGATCTGAAGAATACCGTTGTCTACGTCACCCATGATCAGGTCGAGGCGATGACATTGGCCGACAAGATCGTAGTTATGAACGAGGGCAGGGTCGAACAAATCGGCTCACCGCTGGATCTGTACAACCGGCCCGCCAATCTGTTCGTCGCCGGTTTTATCGGCTCTCCCAAGATGAATATCCTAGCCGCGACAGTGACTTCGATTGACGGCACTGGATTTGCCGTCACTTTTGCCGATGGAAATTCTTTTACGTTGAACAAACCGGCCGACGGTTTGCAGGTGGGCGAGGCGCTCTCCATCGGCTTTCGGCCGGAACACATGGGGGCATCGAATACTGATGCGTTGCCCATATCCGGGACCGTTGAAATGGTCGAACAATTGGGGGATGTCAGCTACCTCTATTTGGACCTGCCGCAAACTGGCCGCATCACCGTTGCCCAACAAGGCACGTCGGAGGCGTCGCCGGGCGCGCAGCTAACCTTCGGCGTTGCGGCTGAAAGAATTCATGCTTTCAAAGCGGACGGCAACGTCCTGGCCTAAAGCAGACTGAGCATGTCGGGCAGTTGCCCAGTCGCATGGAAGCCGCCAAGGCCGATCGAGATCAAGCCGATACCCAGTTGCAAACTACGGTTCAGGCCGGTCATCAGGCGTCCGGACAGGACCAAGGGCAAGGCGATCACGGAAGACAAAAGCACCATGCCCAGAATGGAACCGGCGCCGAATAACATCACGAAACCGGCGCCCTGCAGCCACTGACCCGGTGCCGCCAGGGCGATCAAGGCGGCCGAGCCGGCCAGGCCATGCATAACCCCGACTAAAAGGCTGCGCCGGACGTTATTCTTGCCATGTTCGTGTTCGTGCCGGTTCTCATCATGGGTCCGCCTTTCGCCGGCATGGCGATGGGCATGGAAATGCACCTTGCCATCGGCGTGGCGGTGAATATGAAAATGCAGCCGCTCGCGTAGGACCCGCCAGACCACCATCACGCCGAGGACAATCAACATGATGGCGACGGCGAACTCCAACCCCGCGCCCAGGCCTTTGGGAATATTGCCGCGCACGGCGATAACCATGCTGGCAAACGCGCCAAGAGCAAGGGCGTGTCCCAGGCCCCAGAACAGACCGTGATGGACCACATGGCGCAATTTTTTGCGACCAGCCGCCATCGCGGCCACGGCGGCGACATGGTCGGCTTCCATGGCGTGTTGCAGCCCCAACAGAAAGCCAAGACCGATTACTGTGAACATGAACGCATCCAGTACAGTTAGTTTCTTCTGCTTCGAGGTTTAAGGGACATCACCGGACTTTGCCAGCGGGTTTTTGCAAAGCCGTCCATTCGTCAATTGCGGCTCTCTCATGATGCGTGTTAGGTTGCCGCCGAGCCGTGGCGCGGAAGACGGTGATCGGTCCTGATGATGAAGTTGATCATGAATGGGATCGAAATTCCGGCGCTGCCCCCGCAACTGTATAAGGCGAGGAAACGGGATCATGCCACTGGTGGTACTGCCACCGGGAAGGCCCCGGGACCGCTGACCCTAAGCCAGAAGACGCGCGCGGCCTGTTGCAACTGATCCTCGGAGGGAGGGCGCTAGGTTATGGGGAATAGCGATAATTCGGACGGACGGCAGGGTGAAGTGACCTTGATTCTGGGCGGTGCGCGCTCGGGCAAAAGCCGTCTGGGCGAGGCGATCATTGGGTCCGCAAAAGGAATGGCGGTCTACGTTGCCACAGCGGAGGCCCGTGACGATGAAATGAGCCGGCGGATCGCCGAACATCGGGCCCGGCGCGGCGATAATTGGCGCACCAAGGAAGTCCCGCTGGATCTTTCACAGGTATTGTCCGAACTGTTGCGGGAGGAGCAGCCGATCCTGGTTGACTGCCTGACCTTATGGCTGACCAATATCATGCTGGCGGAGCACGAGGCGGAAGCCGAAATCGAGGCCTTGGCGACGACCCTGGTCTTGGCCCGGGCCGCGCTGGTGCTGGTGGCCAATGAAACCGGGTTGGGTATTGTGCCCGACAATGCCCTGGCTCGGCGTTTTCGTGATCTTTCAGGGATCATGAACCAAAAAATTGCGGCCGCCGCCGACAATGTATTGTTCGTCGCCGCCGGCCTGCCGCTTGTCATGAAAGGCCGTAATCCGGCCGCTTAATTTGAATTGGGATTAAATAATTTATGAATAATCTGCAACGCATTCCCGCCACCGTCATCACTGGATTTCTCGGTGCCGGGAAAACCTCCATGATCCGGCATCTGCTGCAAACGGCCAATGGCAAGCGTCTGGCCTTGATCATTAACGAGTTTGGCGACATTGGTGTCGACGGGAACATTCTGAAAGCCTGCGGGGTCGAAAACTGCGCCGAGGAAGATATCGTCGAACTGGCCAACGGTTGCATTTGCTGCACCGTGGCGGACGATTTCGTGCCGACCATGGAAGCTTTATTGGCTCGACCGGGTGGTATTGATCACATCATTATCGAGACCTCCGGTCTGGCTTTGCCGAAACCGCTGCTCAAGGCTTTCAATTGGCCGGCGATCCGTACCCGCATTACCGTTGATGGCGTGGTCGCGGTGGTTGACGGCCCGGCCTTCGCCGATGGCTTGTTCGCCGATGATCCGGAAGCTGTCGCGGCCCAACGTCAGGCGGATGAGGCACTGGATCATGACAGCCCCCTGGCCGAGCTGTTCACCGATCAATTGGCCTGCGCGGATATGGTCGTCATGAACAAGGCCGATCTGCTGGCCGAGGACCAGGCGCCACGCATCGTGGCGGAATTACAGGCCGTATTACGGCAATCGATCAAGGTCGTCCCCGCCAGTCATGGCGCCATCGCAGCGGAAACCCTCTTGGGTTTGGGGGCGGCAGCGGAGAATGATCTGGAAAACCGCCCCTCTGTTCATGATGATGAAGATGATCATGAACATGACGATTTCGAAAGTTTTGCCGTACATTTCGGCGCCGTCGGCTCGCCCGAGGACCTGGTGGCGAAATTGCGCGCCGTATCGGAAACCCATGACGTCCTGCGCATGAAAGGCTTTATCGCGGTCGAGGGCAAGGATATGCGGCTGTTGGTCCAGGGCGTGGGTGATCGTTATCAGCATTACTTCGACCGGGACTGGGCGGCTGACGAGGCTCGCACCAGCCATCTGGTGGTGATCGGTCTGCACGGCCTTGATGAGGCCGCCATTCGCGCCATGATTCTGGACTAGACGAAACATGCACCTGTTGGCGGCAAAACCGGGCGGAATTTCCGATGGATCGGAGGCGGTGGATCTTGCCCAAAGTCCGGGCGACATCGTTATCCTGTCGGCGGCGGATACGGATCTGCAGATGCTGTCGGCCGCCTACCGCCGAGTGGGTGCGATGGAAGACGTACCAAGCCTGCGGCTCGCCAACCTGATGAACCTCAGCCACAACATGTCCGTCGATCTGTATGTGGGCGATATCATCGGCGGGGCCAGACTTGTCATTATCCGGCTATTGGGCGGGGTGAATTACTGGCCCTATGGGGTGGAACAGGTGGTGGACTGCTGCCGTCGGGAGGGCATCCCCCTGGCCATCGTCCCCGGTGATGATCAGCCTGACGCGGAATTACATGGCCTATCCACCTTGCCGGCGGAGAGTTGTCATAGGATCTGGCAGTATTTTGTCCATGGCGGCCCGGATAACGGCGTTCAGTTGCTCAACCATGCCGCCAGTCTGCTGAACCAAGCCGTGGAATGGCGGGAGCCCGCGCCCCTGTTGCGGGCGGGT
>JABIRL010000039.1 GCA_018667855.1 Rhodospirillaceae bacterium | reverse complement strand
GTCTCAGCATCAGCATATATCGCACCAGCGTAAACCACTGTCCACACCATCAGCCGTAAACTTGATTTGGGGTAGGTGATATGTCGGCTTCCGACCAAGCGCTCGAGTTTCTGGAGTTTGTTGAACGACAACCGCGGCAATCAGTGCGTCAACTGATGGACAAGGTGCTGCTGAAAAGCCGCCTTATGACCGGGGCCGAGGCGGGCACCATTTATATTGTCCGTGAAAGAGGCCGGCAAAAATGGCTGGAGCCGATTAGCCTGCAAAACGATGTGGTGCGCATCGGCAGCAGGGATTTTATCGTTCCCATAACCACCAAAAGCATCGCTGGTTTCGTTGCTGCTTCCGGTGAAGCTGTTCGCATCGACGATGTTTACAAGATCAGCCCCCGCAAAACATACAGCTTCAATCCCGACAACGAACGGGCCGATTACCACACCACGTCCGTCCTATGTTTTCCCCTGAAGAACTATCAGGAAGAGGTCATCGGCGTCGTTCAATTGATCAATCGGCGCTTCAACGGTGAAGAGAAACCCATACCTTTTGGCCAGGAACAGGTGCAACTGGTCACGCCCATCGGCAGTGTCTTGGCAACCGCCATCGAACGGGCCGCGATGCTGGAAGACATCCGGCAAAAAAACGCCCGTCTGCGCCAACGCAATCAGGAACTGGCCGATCAGCGTTCGCAAGTCGTCGCCATGCAGGCCGAGACCGAGGAAGCATTTCTGTTATCCATACAATTGCTGGCGCGGGCCTCGGAAATCCATGACGAGGGCACCGGCAACCATATTGTTCGGGTTAACGAATACAGCTATTTCCTGGCCAAGGAACATGGCATGCCGAAGCCCTTTTGTGACGAGATCCGCTATTCCGCGCAATTACACGACGTGGGTAAAATGAGTGTCGACGTGGCGGTGCTGAAGAAGAAAGGCGGCCTGGACGACGATGAACGGGCCGAGATGGATAAGCATCCCGTATATGGCCATCAAATTCTGGAAACCACGCCAAGGCTCGGTATGGCGGCGGAAATTGCCCTCTATCACCATGAAAAATGGGATGGCGGCGGTTATCCCATGAAAGTCGCGGGCGAGGACATCCCCCTGCCGGCCCGAATCGTGGCAATTGCCGACATTTATGACGCACTGCGGTCGGAACGTCCCTATAAGCCGGCCTTTTCGCATAAAAAGACAATCGATATCATGCTAAAAGGCGACGACCGGCTTGATCCGGCCAGCCATTTCGATCCAACCCTGATGTCATTGTTGGCCAGGAATCATCAAGGCATGAACAAGATTCACCGTCGCCTGAAAGATTGAGTTTGTAATGCGGGCCCTTCGCTTCATCAAACGCCAAATGGTCTATGTGATCCCGGCCGTGATGTTGTTGGCGGCCATGGGCCTGCGCCTGGAAGATCCATCGTTCCTGCAGGTCTTTCGCCTGAAGCTGTTCGATTTGTATAACCAACTGCACCCGCGCGAACATCAGGAAGTACCGGTCGCCATCCTTGATCTGGATGACGAGACCCTGGCCCGCACCGGCCAGTGGCCGTGGCCGCGTAGCAAGCTGGCCGAAATGCTGGCCCGTGTCTTCAACGCCGGCGCCAAGGTCGTTGCCTTTGACGTGGTGTTCGCCGAACCGGACCGGACCTCGCCCAAGCAGGCTTTGTCGATCTGGTTGAACCAGCCAAATCTTGAATTCGGCGACCTTTCGCCCCAAGCCCAGGCTTTCGCCAAGCCAATTCTCGAAAACATTCCGGATCATGATGAAGCTTTCGCCACGATCATTGGCCAGATCCGTGATGCCGCCAAGGACCTGGGCGTTGTCGCCGGCGTCGTGCTAACCAGCGAGCCGACGGAGCGCCTGCCAATGGTCAAGGCTGGTTTTGCCGTGAATGGCGATGACCCGTTGCCTTTCCTTAACGCCTATGACGGCGCGGTGGCCAATCTACCGGCAATCGAGAAAGCCGCATCCGGCATAGGCAGTTTCAATCTGGCGGCTGAATCCGACGGAATTATCCGCCGCGTGCCGACTTTCATGCGCGTCGGCCAGCAGCTCTACCCCAGCTTGTCGTTAGAGGCATTGCGGGTGTTTCAGGGCGCTTCCACCTATATTCTGAAATCTTCCGGCGCCAATCTCGAGGAAAGCTTTGGCGAGGCCACGGGACTTAATCACATCAAGGTCGGCCGTCTGGAAATTCCCGTGGACGGTCAGGGACGTTTCTGGGTGCATTTCGCCAATCCGGCGCCGGGCCGGGTGATACCCTTATGGAAAGTCTTCGAGGATGATTTTGACCCGGCTTCGGTGGCGGGGAAAATTCTGTATTTTGGCACCTCCGCCGCCGGTCTGAAGGATCTGCGGACAACACCTCTGAATCCCGCCGCGGCCGGGGTGGATCTGCACGTTCAGGCGACCGAGCAGATCCTTTCCGGGCATTTCATGGAACGGCCCGATTGGGCCGATGGCATGGAGAAAATCTCCATCCTGGTCATGGGCTTCGTTCTGATCGTCCTGACGCCGCGCTTTGGCGCCCTGCCGGGCGCCTCCATCTCCATCGGCACGGCGATCGGCGCGGCATTCCTGAGTTGGTATCTCTATACCGAAAAACTGATGCTGGTTGATCCCATTTATCCCGGCATCGCCATTCTGGCGATCTACCTTTCCTCCTCGACCATCATGTACTTGCGGACGGAGGCGGAGCGGGAGCGCGTGCGCGGCGCCTTTAGCCAGTACCTCTCCCCTGCCCTGGTGGAACAGCTTGCGGACGAGCCCGACCGCCTGCGCCTGGGCGGTGAAACCCGCAATATGAGCTTTCTATTCTGCGACGTGCGCGGCTTCACCACGATCTCGGAATCCTTCAAGAGCAATCCCCAGGGACTGACCCGTTTGATCAACCGCTTCCTGACCCCGTTGACCAATGCCATTCTGGCCCGCAATGGCACTATCGACAAATATATGGGCGACTGCATCATGGCCTTTTGGAATGCACCGCTGGAGGATACACAGCACCCCGAGCATGCCTGCGAGTCCGCCCTTGTAATGTTCGAGGAATTGGTGGTGCTGAACGAGGTTCTGAAGGCCGAGGCTGAAGAAACCGGCGATAGATATATCCCCCTGAAGGTCGGCGTTGGCATCAACACCGGCGATTGCGTGGTCGGCAATATGGGTTCGGAACAGCGTTTTGACTATTCGGTCCTGGGCGATGCGGTCAATCTGGCCGCCCGGCTGGAGGGACAGTCCAAGAACTATGGCGTCGGCATCGTTATTGGCGAGGAAACCCACGAAGTGGTCGAAGACAAATTCGCCACTATCGAGTTGGATCTGATCGCCGTTAAGGGCAAGGCCGAGGCGGTACGCATTCATACCATCCTGGGCCGCGAGGATATGCTGCGCCAACAGGACTTCGTGGCCCTAAAAGCGCAGCATGTTGAGATGCTGAAGGCTTATCGGCGGCAGGATTGGACCGAGGCCCGCAAACTGGTTGGCGGCTGTCGGGTCGCCGACGGCAGCTTCAGCGAATTGTATGACATGTATGATGAACGCATCGATTTTTACCTTGAAAATCCGCCCGATCCGGAATGGGACGGCGTATTCATCGCCGAAACAAAATAGCGCAGCCAAATTCGCCTTTGGTCACCCGGCCCCGCTGGTTTAACCTATGGGTCAATGGGATTCTGAATTGCGGGACAGCGAATGGCGAATATTTCATGAGTGACCTGGAGAAAGTAAACGGACATCACGCCAAGGAGTTGCTGTCCATGCCGTTCGCCGCCGCATTGACGGGAACGGCGGACGCCGCCAAGCTGCCCTTTGACGTTGATACGTCGCTAGCCACGGTTGTGCGCCTGCATTCGGAAGTGCCGGCGGACGGCTACACGGCGCCCTTTTTGGGCACGGAGCGGGAAGGCAATGGCATCATCATCGACGACAGTGGTCTGATCCTGACGATCGGATATCTGATTGTCGAAGCCATGGCGATCAGCCTTACCACCGCCGAGGGCCGAGTTATACCTGCCGAAATGATCGCCTATGATTACGACAGTGGATTTGGTCTCGTCCGGGCTCTTGAAGATTTGCAACTCGCCCCCATTGCGCTCGGCAAGTCAGAGGACCTGACGGTGGGTAGCGGGGTTTTGGTCGCCGGCCATGGCGGCCGGGAAGCCGCCATTGGTGCCCGGGTCGTCTCCAAGCGCGAATTCGCCGGCTATTGGGAATATATGCTGGACGAGGCCATTTTCACCGCGCCCGCCC
Organism: Rhodospirillaceae bacterium; assembly: GCA_018667855.1. Lineage (GTDB taxonomy): Bacteria > Pseudomonadota > Alphaproteobacteria. Next base: position 11,974 of record JABIRL010000039.1, on the reverse strand, counting down.
ACCCGAACTGGGGTGGGGCGGCTTTGATCGGGCAGGACGGCAAACTGCTCGGTGTGGGCTCGTTGTACGTGGAAGACGCGGTCGATGGCCAGGACAGCCGCAGCGGCAATATGTTCGTGCCAATTGATCTGTTGGCGCCGATCATGGAAGAAATGCTGCGCGAGGGACGCACGGCGGCCTCGCACCGGCCTTGGCTCGGCATGTTCACGGCGGAGGTGGAGGGCCGGATCGAGGTTATCGGGCTGGCCAATGACGGCCCGGCCGAGCGTTCCGGCCTGCAGGTCGGCGATGTTATCGTGAAGGTCAATGGACAGACCATCGCGACCATGGTCGAACTTTACCGCACGGCCTGGTCCGTGGGCGCCGCCGGCGTGGAAATTCCCATGACGCTTTTACGCGAAACCTATGCTTTCGAACTGAACTTGAAATCGGAAGACCGCTATAGCCGGTTAAAATTTCAACAAGGTTATTGATATACTAGATCCAGTTCATACATCAGCCAATGTGATGGGAGACAGACATTGCGATCACGTCGGGCAATAATTCAAAGCGGCATGGCGGCAGGCGCCACGTTGGCCGTGCCGGGTTTGCTACTTGCGGCCGCTTCACCGGACGCGATCAAGGGCGCGGCCGGCTTTATCAAGGCAATCGCGGCGCGGGCCATCGACATATTGCAGGCCAACAGCGACAAGATCGAGGCCCGGGAAGCACAGTTCCGCGATCTTCTGTCGAACGGTTTCGACATGCCGTTCATCGCCCGCTTTGTTCTGGGCAAACATTGGCGCAAGGCGACGCCGCAACAACGGGCGGATTATCAGGCCCTGTTCACGGAATTCATCCTGCAATCCTATAGCCGGCGCATGGGTGGATATTCCGGGGAATCCTTCAGTGTCGCCGGGGCCCGGGCGGCCGGCAAAAAAGATGTCTTGGTGCGGACAAAAATTGTGCGCCCCGGCGGCCCGCCGATCAAGGCGGATTGGCGGGTGCGGCCAAAGGATGGGCAGTACCGGATCATCGACATTATGGTTGAGGGCGTTTCCATGGCCGTAACCCAGCGGTCGGAATTCAACGCCGTGGTTCGCAGGGGCGGCATGCAGGGTCTGTTACAGGCATTGCGTGCCCGAACCGAAAAATTTGGCGTTGCGTCCTAGTGCATTTCTGAATTGGAAATGCTTCGATCTTTAAGAATAGAGCAATTTTTCCAATCACTCAGAATCGCTTCGCGATTCACGTTAGATCGGAATTGCTCTAGCTGTTTTGGGAGAAATCAAGATGCGCACTAATTTGAAACCGCTCCAATCCGCGCTTTTGGCCGTATTCTTGGCCGTTGCCATGGTCTGCGCCGCATCGTTGGCAAAGGCGGCGGATTTCAAGACCGGCTATTTGGCCTATCAACGGGGCGATTTCGCGGCCGCGGCAAAAGAATGGCTGGCGCTGGCGGAAGAAGGGCATACCAAGGCGCAATATAACGTCGGTATTCTGTTTGATCAGGGCAAGGGCGTGGTCCAAGACCGTGTGGCGGCGGTGCGCTGGTGGCGGCAGTCGGCGGAAAGCGGCTTTCGCCAGGCCCAGCACAATTTGGCCAATGCCTATATCTCCGGCGACGGCGTGGCGCAAAGCTATAAGGACGCCATTCATTGGCTGGAGCGCGCCTCGGCGGCGGGGCTGAACCGCAGCCGCTATACCCTGGGCAAAATGTATCATTACGGTCTCGGCGTGACTGCGGACGCCAAACGCGCGGCGATCCTGTTCAAGGCGGCGGCCGAGAGCGGTCTGGACAAGGCGCAATACAATCTGGCCAAGGCTTACCGCGATGGCGACGGCGTGCTGCAGGATCATGGCCTTTCGGTCAAATGGTTCCGCCGCGCGGCCGAGCAGGGCTATGCCAAGGCACAGAGCCATCTGGCAACCCGCTATGTCCGCGGCCAAGGCGTAAAGCAGGATCTGGTCGAGGCCTTCAAATGGGCCACCCTTGCGGCCCGTCAGGGCCACCAGCGGGCACAGGAAAATGTTACCGCCCTGCTCAATCGGTTGACGCCCGAACAGCGGGAAGATGCCAAGAAACGCGCCTCCGAGTTCAAGGCGAAACGGGAAAGCCAGTAGCACGGGGCCGGCGCTGGCAGGTTCCACTCGGCTTAGAGCAACTTGAATCAGGTCTAAATACTCAGCCGAAAATCGATTCCGGTTTCAGGCTGTTTGATCTAGAGACCCATTCCGCACTAATCTAACCCCGATTTGTGGGGAGGCGGAGGCAATTGTAATGCGGGGTTTTCTGGCGGCGGCAATTCTGGTGGCCGGCCTGTTTGGACCAGGCTGGGCCATGGCCCAGGATCAGGCTGGTTTGGCGGCCGGATTCCAAAACTATTTTGCCGCCACGGCGCAGAACGCAGGCATTGGTGCCCGTAACGAAGCCATCCGCCATCGCCAGGTCAGGGCCGTGCTTTCACCCCAGATCACGCGATTTCTGGTTCAGCGGCCGGGGCAGATCAATCCCATGATACGCGGCCTTGCCGCCGCCGTGCCCGATATCGCACCCACCATCATAAACGAGGCCATGACCGCCTTTCCCGGTTTCGCCAATCAAATCGCCATGGCCGCCGGCTATCGCGGCGCGCCGGTCGCGCGGGCAACCACCTATGCCAGGCAGCGTTTTCGCGCATCGCCCCGGGCCGGCCTCGGCCGGCACCAGGTGGATGCCCATGCGGCCCGCGTGGCGGCCTGGGCTTCCTCCGCGATTGCCCGTAATCCCAGAGGCTTGGACCAAATCATGGCCCAGGCCCTGGCCGCAGCACCTGGCGGCGAGGTTGCCGTGGTCCGGGCCGTACAGGCGGCATACCCCGGCTTCGAATCACGGATTGCCGCCGCGACCGGTGTGGTGGTTGGCGCCAGGCCTGGTTTGACGACGCCGCGGTCCATGTACAGACCGACCCAAACCGTCAGGATGACCACCCCGCGGGCGGTCGTCGTTCAACCGGGCATGGGGCAACCGGGCATAGGCCAACCGACCGCCGCGAAACCGGCTGTCGTCCAGCCAGTGATTGTGCAGCCCATCGTCCAGCGGCGCACCGCAGCGTCTCAATCACCGCAACCGCGACCCGCCACCGAGCCCCTGCCACCGGGCCTGCGTCTGGCCGATGCGGACGAGGAAGATGGCGGTATCAGCGACCCGTTGGAGCCCATGAACCGCATTATCTTTGCCTTTAACGATACCGTCGATCTGATTCTGTTGCGCCCCATCGCCATTGGCTACAACGCGATCCTCCCGGACGTCGTCATCCAGTCGGTACGGCGGTTCTTCCTCAACCTGGATGCGCCGGTCATTCTGGCCAATGATCTGTTGCAGGGCGATTTCAGGGACGCCGGGGTCACGGTGGGGCGGTTCGGCGTCAACAGCACGATTGGGCTTATGGGATTGTTTGATCCGGCCGCGCGTTTTGGTTGGGAGCGCCACCACGCTGATTTTGGCCAGACCCTGCACGCCTATGACGTAGGCGCCGGGCCTTATCTTGTTTTACCCTTGCTGGGCCCGGTTAGTACCCGTGGCGGCGTCGGCAAGGTAACGGACATCTTCTTCCAGCCCCTGACCTATCTGCTGACGACGGTGCAAAATCTTGCCATTGGCGCCACCCGGGCCGTGGTCAGGCGCGAAGAGCTGCTGAACCCCCTGGATGAACTGCGCGAAAATTCGGTGGATTATTATACCGGCCTGAAGGCCGCTTTCTGGCAGGCCCGGCAGATTGAATTGAACAAAGGGGCCTTGAGCGGTCTGGGCGACGGTGGCGCCGATAAACTATTCGACGCCACGAATTAGGAGAATACGGTTTGCGTACATTTGGCCCCTTGGTGGTACTCGACAATCCCGCCTTCATTCACGACAGCGTGGAAATCTTTGGCAAGGCCCACATCGCCACCGGCGTCTCCATCTGGCCCCGCGTCGTCATGCGCGCGGAAACCGGGGAAAATATTATCGGCCCCTATTCCAATCTCCAAGATTTCGTGCTGGTCCATATCGGCAGCGGTCATGGCACCACGATTGGCGCCTATTGCTCCATCACCCATAATGCCACCGTGCACGGCTGTACCATCGGCGACAATTGCCTGATCGGCATTAATGCCACGGTCATGGACAACGTGGTGCTGGGCGACAATTGTATTGTCGCGGGCCATAGCATCGTGCCCGAGGGCGCCAATATTCCGGCCAATTCCATTGTTGCCGGCGTGCCCGGCGTCGTGGTGAAATCACGTAATAATTTTGTCGCCAACCGCATGAATGCATTCATCTACAACTACAATGGGCTGGCTTATGCCAGGGGTGATCATCGGGCCTGGGACAGCGATGCCTTCGGCCAGGCCAAGGCAGCCGAACAGGCCAGCCTGGAGGCTGAGTTCGCGGCCCTGGAAGCACTATGATCACAGCACTATGATCACAGCACTATGAACACAGCACTATGATCACGGCACGATGAAGACAGCACTGTAAAAGAGAGGCGCGCAATGGCTCTGGAAAAACCCTATCTGTTGTTTCTTGGCGATGCGCCCGATCAACTGGCGGCGAAGACCGCCACGGGCATCGCCGACTGGCGGCCGGAATGGTGTGTCGGCCAGTTTCGGCTACCGGACTGCAAGGCCGATGTCGGCATAAAAGACGTCGATATAGATGAAGCGGTGGCTCTGGGCGCCAAAACCCTTGTGATCGGTGTGGTCAATTCCGGCGGCTTCCTGCCCGACAGCTGGACCGACGCCATTTGCCACGGCCTGGAAGTGGGCCTGGATGTGGCCTCCGGCCTGCATGGCCGCCTGCAATCCTTTCCCCGGATCAACGCGGCGGCGGAAAAGCACGGCCGTAGTTTGCACAACGTACGCCAGAGCGAGCATGAATTCACTACCGGCAAGGGCCATAAGCGACCCGGAAAACGGCTTTTGACGGTTGGCACCGATTGTTCCTGCGGCAAGAAATATACCGCCCTGGCGATCGAAAAAGCCATGCGCGCACGCGGCATGGATGCGGATTTCCGGGCCACGGGCCAGACCGGCGTATTGATCGCCGAACGGGGCGTGGCCATCGATGCGGTGGTGGCGGATTTCATCTCGGGCGCCGCCGAATGGCTGAGCCCGGACAACGATCCCGAACATTGGGACTTGATCGAGGGTCAGGGTTCTTTGTTCCATGCTTCCTATGCCGGGGTCTCTCTTGGTCTGATGCATGGCGCCCAGCCCGATCGCCTGGTGCTGTGCCACGAGCCGACCCGAACCCACATGCGCGGCCTGCCCCACGCCCCAATTCCGCAACTTGAAGATTGTATCGAATTAAACCTGGCGAATGCGAAACTGACCAATCCGGACTGCAGAATGTTGGGGGTTTCCGTCAACACATCGGCACTTTCCGCCGCCGAGGCTGAACGCTACCTTGCCGAAACGTCGCAAAAATTATCCCTGCCCTGCCTGGATGTCATCCGCGGCGATGCCGATGGCTTCCTGGATCATCTGGAATAGCGCCATAGATGCCGACCACCCTGCAAGTCTTCGAAGAAACCTTTCCCATCGCGGGCAGCTTTACCATTTCGCGGGGCAGCCGCACGGAAATCCACGTGGTGGTGGTGGAAATCACCGCCAACGGCCGTCGCGGCCGGGGTGAATGCGTGCCTTACGCCCATTACGGCGAAAGCCTTGCTTCTGTCCGCCAACAAATTGAGAAGATGGCGGATATGATCGACGGCGGCGGCACCCGGGCGGAATTGAACCGTGTCATGGCGCCGGGCGCCGCCCGCAACGCCCTGGACTGCGCGTTGTTTGATCTGGAAGCAAAAACCAGCGGCCGACGGGTATGGGAGCTTGCGGAACTTGCCGGCCTGCCGCCGCCGCCCGATTTGATCACCGCCTATACCCTAAGTCTGGGCAGCCCGGCGGATATGGGCGCGGCGGCGAAAAACGCCAGGGACCGGGCCCTGTTGAAGCTGAAGCTGGGCGGCGGCGAGGAAGACCTGGATCGGGTCAGGGCGGTACACGACGGTGCCCCCCAGGCCCGCCTGATCGTGGATGCCAACGAGGCCTGGAGCCCGGAAATGGTGCGGCCCTATTCCGAAGCCCTCGCCGATTTAGGTGTGGAACTGATCGAGCAGCCCCTGCCCAGTGGTCAAGATGACATGTTGGCAGAATTTTCCCATCCCGTACCGATCTGCGCCGATGAATCCTGCCATGTCAGCGCCGACCTGGACGCCTTGGTCGGGCGTTATGATATGATCAACATAAAATTGGACAAGAGCGGCGGCCTGACGGAAGCCATGATCATGGTCGAAACAGCCCGGCGCCTGGGCTTTGGCATCATGGTCGGTTGCATGCTAGGCACCTCATTGGCCATGGCCCCGGCCATTCTGCCGGCCAGTCTGGCCGATTTTGTCGATCTGGATGGTCCTTTGTTGCTGGCATCGGATCGCGAGGGCGCCCTGGCGTACAGGGGCAGCCATGTTAGTGCGCCTGAAGCTGATCTTTGGGGATGATACATTGCAGCAAATACAGATTCATTCTAATGGCGACGACGATCATTTGCGTTAACAAAAAATAAACCAAGAAGACTGATTCTAGGTCACACCGAAGACAAACTGCGGAACTTCATCGATTTTCTTTTGATCTCAAAGGAAAAAATCGCATAAGATTTCATGATTCGGCGAAACGTAATTCGTCAATGCTTGTTGTGATCGGGGTCACTTGCGAACAATGGAGGCCATTCGTATATGTCTGTTACGCCGCCAGTATGGAAGTTGCCTTAACCGGCGACAGAATTTCCAGGTTGGCAGCACGTAAGCCACGGCCCCACGCCACGGCATTACGCCACGACCGTAGCATGCCACTGCTGCGAACCGGACTTTTGAAACAGGAGGACCTCATTATGCTAGGTCTCATTACCAAGGTACATAATCGCGTTACCGATCTTAAAAAATTCGGCAAGAACGAGTCAGGCGCCACCGCAATTGAGTATGGCCTGATCGCCGCCGGCATCGCCGTTGCCATTATCGCCGCCGTGTTCGCACTGGGCGACGAGGTGAAGGGCTTCTTCGAAGATATCTAATCACAGTTGAGCACCGCGAACTAACGTCCACGGTCTTCAATTTATTTCAAGACATGCCGGGGTTTCTGCATTCGCAGTACCCCGGCATTTTTCTTGACGCCAGATAGAAGGTCGGGATGCGGAAGAGAGATCATGCTGCTTTGGGCACTATCGCTGGTTTTTCCCGTGGTCATGATTTTGTCCATGCTGTCCGATCTTCGCACGTTCGAAATCCCCAACAGGCTGCCACTTGCTCTGGTCGTCGGCTATCCGCTGGCCGCGTTGAGCGCGGGGTTGTCCTGGCAGCCACAATTGTGGGCTTTCGCGTTGGGTGGCCTGATGCTAGTGATTGCGGTGATCATGTTCGTGTTGGGATTGATGGGCGGCGGCGATGGCAAATTACTCGCCGCGGCCGCGATCTGGACCGGTCCGGAACGAGTTCTGGATTTTCTGATTGCAACCGCCCTGGCCGGCGGCATCCTGGCGCTGGCGTTGCTGGTGTTTCGCCGTCTGCCCTTGGCGGCTGGGCTCTCCAGTTTCCCGACAATGCGGCGGCTGCATGCCGAAAAGCGGGACGTACCCTATGCCGTGGCCATTGGCGGCGCGGGATTGGTGATTTATCCCCAGCTGCCGATCTTGAGCCAATTTTAAATGGTTAACGAAGATGAAACCTTTTGATTGAAAAATATGGTTAACGGACGCTGGATTTGGAATGGAGAGCTAAGTCGATCCCGACCACATTTTGAATTATTTAAATGATTTCTTTAAGGTTTATGTATAAGTTATTGATCTTATTGACCACGAAGCAATAAACGGATCATAGTTTGGAGTTCAGCGTTTAACTTGCACGAAATATGAGGACCGTTGGTCGCGGTCTGCAAATCGTTTTCGTGTCGATGGGTTGTAATTGAGGCAAGACATTGAATTTGGCGCGCATTCTTTTGATTGTTGCGGCGCTCGCGGTAGCGGGCGTTACCGCTTTTCTTGTCAAGGGCTACCTGCAAGGCAAGGAAGCCGAGATCGCGGAAAACGGCAAGAAGAATGAGGTCAAGGAAGCACCCAAAGTCATGGTGTTGGTCGCCCTCAATGATTTACCCGCGGGCACGATCGTAAATCCGGATCTGTTTCGCTGGCAGTCATGGCCCGAGGAAGGCCTGGCAGAGGACTATATCGTTCAGGGCCTGGCCGGTAAGGAAAAGGCCAAAAAGGACGCCAAGGAAAAACCCGCGAAACCCGAGGATCTAACCGGCTGGGCGGTACGTCGAGGCATTGCCGCGGGCCAGCCGATTACTAAGAAACGTTTACAAAAACCTGGCGAAGCGGGCTTTCTGGGCGGCGTTTTGGGACCGGGCATGCGGGCCGTGTCCGTAAGCATCAATGCGGAATCAGGCGCGGCTGGTTTTATCCTGCCGGGTGATCGGGTCGATGTGGTTCTGACCCAGCAGATCCGAAAGGCCGCCGGCGAGAGCGGCAGTCGCGACAAAATCATCTCTGAAACCGTGATCGCCAATGTGCGCGCCCTGGCTATCGACCAGACCTTCAACGACTTTGAAGAACACACCAGGGTCGGCAAGACCATCACTCTGGAACTCACGCCGAAGCAGGCCGAGGGACTGGCCGTAGCCAAACGCATGGGGCGAATTTCCCTGTCCCTGCGCAGCCTGGTCCGTGATCCCAAGGTCGAAAAGAAATCAGCCTTTACCTCGGATGAAGAGGTCAGTCGCTATTTGCGCGGCCGCGCCTCATCCGTGCCTCGGGTCCTGGTGGCCAAGAACAAACTACCCGCCGGCACCCTGTTGCGTGATTCCGACATTGATTGGCAACAGTTGCAGCCGGGCCAGAACGGCAAGGGCAGTATTTTCGAGGCCTTGAGCTCGCTCACGACCTTGCGCGGCTCATACCTCAAGACGGGCGTCGACGACCGCAAGCCGATCATGCAGGAAAATATCATCCGTCCGGGCGAACAAGGCTTCATCGTGGCTGCCCTTGCGCTGGGCATGCGGGCGGTCAGCATGCAGGTCAGCCAGGTCAGCGGTGTCTCGGGCTTTGTCGCGCCGGGCGACCGGGTGGATGTGCTGTTGACCCACAAGGTGGATGACACCTCGCCCACGCCGGTCCTCTCACCGCGTCGGTTCAGCGAGACTATTTTGCAGGACCTGCGCCTGCTGGCCATCGAACAGGCCATAGACGAAACCACGGGGAAGCCCCGGGTCGGAGAAACAGTGACCTTGGAGGTGACGCCACATCAGGCCGAGATCGTTTCGCTGGCCGCCAGCATGGGCGAATTATCGCTGTCGCTTCGCTCCGTGCCGGCGGGCGAGGATTCCCGCGAATATAATGCTTCATCCGATATTGAAGTCAGCAGATCCCTGCTGGATCAATTGGTCCTCGGCACCCGCCGCGATCCCCTTCTGCTGAGCCGGCGCAAGGAATTGAGCCGTTCCCTGCGCACGGCCAGAAAACGAAAGCCTGTTACACGCCCCGCCACGCCTCCAACCGCCGAGGCGGTAGAAGAAGAACAAGGCCGGACCGTTACCGTCTACCGTGGCTTGACGCCCTCAACCGTTGTTATCGAAAGGTGACGGCGTGATGAGACGGACAAATTGGATAACCGTTGTCGCGTTTCTTGCCTGCGCCTGGGTGCAGGTGGCCACGGCGCAGACCAAGCAGCAAACGGTACCGGCGCCCGACGGCGAACAGATTGAAATCGGCACACTGGAAATGCAGGACGGTCTGCCCGCGCGCGCTGTCAACCTGCCCGAGGGCAAGGCCCGTCTGATCCGCCTGCCCATGGCGGTGCGCGACGTTCTGGTGGCCAATCCGGCCGTCGCGAATGTGGTCGTCAAGACACCTCGGCTGATCTATCTGGTCGGCCTGGCGGTCGGTTCCACCAATGCCTTTTTCCTGGATGCCGATGGCAACGAACTATTGCGTCTGGAAATTCAGGTACAACTGGATGTCGTCACCGCCAAGCAGACCATAAACCAACTGTTGCCCGATACGGACGTCAAGATCACGGCGGTCAATTCGCATCTCTTCCTGACCGGCAACGTGCGATCCGCCGATATTTCCGAACATGCCCGGGTGATCGCCTCGCGCTTCGTGGTGGACGAGGCCAACGTCATCAACATGCTGACGGTGATTGAGGACCAGCAGGTCCTGCTGCAGGTCCGGGTGGCGGAAATGTCCCGCAACGTGCTCAAGGAACTCGGTATAAATCTATTCGATGTTGTGACCGGTGCCTTTTCGACCCTGACGTCGGGCGACTTCGCCTTGCGCGTCGGCACTTCGGCGCCGACGACGGATACGCCGTTTTTTAACGGTCAGGGGGTTTTCAATCCGAACACCGGTGACAGCCTGACCGTTGCCATCAATGCCCTGGAGCGAAACGGCCTGATCAAAACCCTGGCCGAGCCGAACCTGACGACCATATCTGGCGAGCCGGCGACTTTCCTGGCGGGCGGTGAGTTTCCCATTCCCGTGGCTTCCGCCGACGGGCAGATTTCGATCTCCCAGGAACCCTTTGGCGTGGCCTTGAGCTTCACGCCCGTGGTGCTGAATTCGGGCCGCATCGCCCTGCGTATCTTTACCGAAGTCAGCGCCTTGTCCAACGCCGGCGCCATTACTTTGGCCAACATTCAGGTGCCCGCGCTAACCGTGCGACGGGCCGAAACCTCCGTGGAGCTGCCGTCGGGTGGCAGCCTGGTCATCGCGGGCCTGTTGCAAGAGAACGAAACCGCCGGCATTCGCGGCGTGCCGGGACTGAAGGACGTACCGGTCCTGGGATCGCTGTTCCGCAACAACACCCTGGAAAAAGCGGAGACCGAATTGGTCATCGCAGTCACCGCCTATCTGGTTCGCCCCACACCACCAAGAATGGCAAGGTTCCCGACCGACGGCACGATCCCGGCCAGCGATTTCGACCTTTATCTTCTCGGCCGCTTGCATGGCGTTTATGCCGGCGGCGAAACAACCACCAAGGTCTCCCTGAAGGGACCCATCGGATACATTCTGGAGTAATGGGAGGCGGCTGATGACAAAGATGATGCACTTTTTCACCAAACTGGCGGCCGCAACCCTGTGTCTGGGTTACCTGGCGGCCTGTGCTGGGCCGAACCCGCTCGAGGCCAGGCTGGATCCGGCAACGCAATATCCCATCAAGGCGGATAGTCAGCTCGTAACACAGCCCGTCTTATTCCCGTCTGGACAAATCACTCTTAGCAAGGAAGACAAAGCCAGTCTGAATGCCTTTGTGAAACATTTTTACAAGAGTGGCGGTCATATGCTCGAAATTCGCCAAACCGCGACCACCGGCGACCCCCAGGCCGAGGCGCGGTTGCTGGCGCTGCGAAGACACCTGTTGCGGCAAGGGGTGCAAAATCATGAAATTGCCGTGCGCGGCATCGCCGACCCGGGTAGCGGCAGTGGAGGTAATGGACGCAGTGGAGGCGATGGACCGATCATTGTCAGCTTTGAATCCTTTACGCTGAAAACTTTTGAATGCAACCGGCGCAATGAACAATCGGCCTATAACCCGACCAATATGAGCCACCCCGACTTTGGCTGTTCCTTGCGATCAGGCCTGGCCGCGATCATTGCCAACCCGGCGGATATTGCGACACCCCGGCCCATGCAGCCGGCCGACAGCATGCGTCGCAGCAGGGTGCACCAGAATTACCGCGCCGGTCTGGCGACGGAGGCGGCCCGAGGTGATAATGAGGCCGGCGGCTCTATCCGCACTCTGGGTAACAACTAGGGATCATGACCGGTATGAAGATGGCATGGATGAACAGCGGCGTGCAGGACGTGAGGGAGCGGCACCATTCTTAGGATCAACGTCAATGCCTGGCTGTTAAACGAGGTATCCCAGACGGCGGTGTGTCCGTCGTCATATAAATTGGAACAATCAACAGCTTGATCTAAAGGAGG
>JABIRL010000285.1 GCA_018667855.1 Rhodospirillaceae bacterium | reverse complement strand
CCACCCGCCATGACCCCCGGGCCCTGGCCTATCGAGGGGATGTGGCGGACGGTTTTATCATTCTGCTGGACGGCAAGGGCGCGCGCATCGTGGCCGACGATGTGGGTTATACCAATGAAGCCATCGTCGATCCGTCGGGCGAATGGCTGTACGTGAACGAAACCATGGCCCGGCGCACCTCTCGATACCGGATCAACGATAGCGGATTAGGCCCGCGCGAAACCTTTGTTGAATATGGCGCCGGCACCTATCCCGATGGCCTGGCCTTTGACGAGGAAGGCGCCTTCTGGATGACCTCCGTCCTCTCCAACCGGATCGTTCGCGTAACGCCCGACCGTCGGCAGCATATCGTGATCGAGGAATATGACCCCGCCCAACTGGCTGTGATCGAGGAAGCCTTCCAGGCCGGCCGAATGGGCCGGGAACATATGGACAGTATTCAGACGGAGGTCATGCAAAGCATCTCCTCCATCGCCTTTGGCGGACCGGACCGGCGCACCGCCTATCTGGGTAATCTGCTGGATTCCAAGCTGTATACATTCGAAAGCCCGGTGCCGGGTGCAACACCATCCCATTGGGGTGTTCGCCTGTGAGGGTTGTGGTTATCGGCGCGGGCTATTTCGCACAGTTCCATCACGAGGCCTGGGCCCGCTTGCCCGGCGCCGAACTTGTCGCCATCGCGGATCTGGACGGCGACAAGGCGGCGGAGGCGGCATCAACCTATGGCATTCCATGGTTTAGCGATCACGAGGAGATGTTCAAGGCGGTCAAGCCGGATTTGGTCGATATCGCGACGCCCCCCGCGTCACACCTGGAATTGGTCACGGCCGCGGCCGAGCGTGGCCTGCCCGCGATTTGTCAGAAGCCCTTGGCGCCGACCTTTCAAGAGGCCCGGGCGGTCGTGGCGGCGGCGGAACGGAAAGACAGCCTGCTTGTGGTGCACGAGAATTTCCGCTTTCAGCCCTGGTATCGGGAGATGCGCCAGTTGATCTCGGCCGGACGCCTGGGCAACCTGCACAGCCTGTCGTTTCGCCTGCGCCCCGGCGATGGCCAGGGGGCCGAGGCCTATTTGGCCCGCCAGCCTTATTTTCAGAAAATGGAACGCTTTCTGGTGCATGAAACCGGGATCCATTTCATCGATACCTTCCGCTTTCTGTTGGGCGAAGTTACCGGCGTCATGGCGCGGCTGCGCCGTCTGAACCACCATATCGCGGGCGAGGACGCCGGCGTCATCATGTTTGAATTCGCCGCCGGCCAGACCGGAATGTTCGACGGCAACCGCCTGAACGACCATGTGGCTGAAAACACCAGGCTGACCATGGGGGAGATGTGGCTGGAAGGGTCCACCGGCGTGCTGCGATTGGATGGCGACGGCGGCTTATGGTGGAAATCCCACGGTGGCGTCGAGGCGGCCCATGACTATGCCTGGTCCAACACCGGCTTCGGCGGCGACAGTGTTTATGCCTTGCAAGCCCATGTATTGAGCCATTTGCGGGATGGGACGCGGCTGGAAAATTCCGCGCGGGACTATTTGCGCAATCTGGAGATCGAGGAAGCGGTCTACCGCTCGGCCAGGGAAAATCGCTACATGACGTTATAAAGCGGCTTTAATTGCTATCAGTCCTCGAACGTCGCGCCGCCGCGGATCATGGCCAGGAATTCACGCCGGGTCGCGGCACTCTCCCGGAAGGCGCCCAGCATGCGGGACGTGGCCAGGGCGGCGCCGGGCTTGTGCACGCCGCGGGTGGTCATGCACTGGTGCGAGGCTTCGATCACCACGGCGACGCCCAGGGGCTGCAACACCTCCTGGATGGTATTGGCGATCTGGGCGGTCATCTTCTCCTGGATCTGCAGGCGCTTGGCATAGACCTGCACCAGTCGCGCCAGTTTGGAGATCCCGACCACGCGATGATTGGGCAGATAGGCGATATGGGCCCGGCCCAGGATCGGCGCCATGTGATGCTCGCAATGGCTCTCAAAACGAATATCCCGCAGCAGGACCATTTCGTCATAGCCATCAACTTCTTCGAACGTCCGCTGCAATATCTCCACCGGATCGTCGTGATAGCCGGCGAAATATTCCTCATAGGCCCGCACCACCCGTTCCGGTGTGCCGCTCAAACCTTCCCGGTCCGGATCATCACCGGTCCAGCGGATCAGGGTGCGAACAGCCTCTTCCGCCTCCGCCCGGCTGGGCCGGCGTTCGAGGGCCGCGCGCCGTTCCACCGCCAGGGCTTCCGCCAAATTCAATTCCGGATTCAATTTTTGCTGCTTGTTCATGGTCGTGCCTTTTTATCCCCAACCGTCAATGTAGGCATCGGGAAAAAAAGGGCAAGAGGGTTCCGTTCGGACTTCCGCGATCTAAAGACCGCCGGCGGCGGTGATGAAATCGACGATTTCGTCCAAACCCTCATGGGTTTTCAGATTTGTGAACACGAATGGCCTATCGCCGCGCATACGCTCGGTGTCGCTGCGCATGATGCCCAGATCGGCGCCGACGTGTGGTGCCAGGTCAATCTTGTTGATAATCAACAGATCGGAACGGGTGATGCCGGGACCACCCTTGCGGGGGATTTTCTCGCCCGCCGCCACGTCGATAACATAGATGGTCAGATCGGCCAGTTCCGGGCTGAAGGTCGCGGCCAGATTGTCACCGCCGGACTCGATCAGACAGATCTCCGCCTCGGGGAAGGCATTGCTCATCTGTGCCACCGCCGCCAGATTGATCGAGGCATCCTCGCGGATCGCCGTATGGGGACAGCCCCCTGTTTCCACTCCCATGATCCGTTCCGCCGGCAGGGCGCCGGTGCGGGTCAGGATCAACTGGTCCTCCTTGGTGTAGATATCATTGGTGATCACCACCATGTCCCGCGTGCCGCTCATGCTGCGGCACAGGGCTTCCAGCAGGGCGGTCTTGCCGGAGCCGACGGGGCCGCCAACGCCCACGCGCAGGGGGCCGTGATCGGGTGATAAGTCGGTTAGCGGTGTATTCGTGGCGCTCATGATCGAAATAACCTCGTATATTGGCTTTCATGTTGCATGCTGGCCCAGTCCACCATCAGGGCGGCGGAGCCGAGATCATCCAGGGTCGCCATGGCGGCATCCTCGGCCGTGGCCAGAACCGTCTCTTCCAGGGCGGCCTGGGCCAATTGCCCATCCGTCTGGCCCAGGGGCACCAGGCGCACGGCGGCGTTGATCAAATTTGCGCTCCAGGCTTGCAGGAACAGATGCAGGGTATCCATCGGATCGATGCCGTAGGCGCGGCAGGTCATGGCGACGGCGATCGCCAGGGTTGGGGCCAGTGTCGGCTGGTCAGCCAATAGCCCCGCCCGTTGTTCGAGGGCCGCGTTGGGCCAGGCGCGCCGCACAGTCGTCAGAAATGCCTCACCCTGGGACAATCCTTCGAGGGCCAGTTCGCTGCTGCCAAAAGAGGCCGCCGCCAGTTCGGCAATCTCGATGATCTGTTCGTCGTCAGCCCGCAAAGCCGTCGCCAGAAAGATCGCTTCGTTACGCCCGCTGCCGTGGCGCAGATCGGCGGCCAGCCAATCCACCAGGCTTTCTCGGTCATGCACCAGACCCGCTTCGACGGCGTACTCCAAACCGTGGGAATAACTGAACGCGCCGATGGGAAAGGCCGGCGACAGCCAGCTTTGCAGGCGCAGTAAATGTCTCGGTTTAGTGGTCATGATCTTGGTCATGATCATGTTCGCCCGCATGGTCGTCATAGGCGCCGCCCTCGGGCTGGAACGGCGCGACGATGTCCGTCACCTCGGCGCCCATGCGCCGCACCATGGCCTCGATCACATGATCGGGGCGGATGCGCAGGCGTTCCTCGGTGACGTCGGTGGGCAAATGGCGGTTGCCCAGGTGCCAGGCCATGCGCAACAGAGCCAGGGGCGTCGGGCAGCGGATTTCCAGCAACGGCTCCGGCGCCGCGCGGACGGCCAGCCAGCGGCCGTCGCTGACGCGCAGCCCGTCACCGTGGGCCATGGCCTTGGCCTTGGGCAGATCCAGCAGAATCTCCTCGCCGCCATCCGTGTGCAGGCGAATGCGCCGGCGGTGACGTTCATCAAAGGCCAGCGTTACGCCGTCCTCGGCCAGTTCGGAAGGCCAGTCGCGGGCGTTGAAATGAGCTATGGCGCGTTCCATTGTCATCTCCTCAGTACATGAAATAGCGTTGCGCCATGGCCAGCACTTCGGCCGGCTCACAAGTCAGTAGGGTACCGTCGGCGCGCACTTCATAGGTTTCCGGATCGACTTCGATATGTGGCATGGCATCATTCAGCACCATCGCGGCCTTACCGATGCCGCCGCGGGTGTTGCCCACAGCCAGCACCTGTTTGGCCAGGCCGTAAGTCTCGCCGGCCCCCAGGCCCGCCTGGGACACGAACGTCACGGCGGAGGCCGCCTGGGCGCCGCCGAAGGCGCCGAACATGGGCCGCATATACTGCGGCTGCGGCGTAGGGATGGAGGCATTGGGGTCGCCCATCTGGGCCGCCGCGATGGTGCCCATTTTTAACACCAGATCCGGTTTGACACCGAAGAACGCCGGCGACCAGACACACAGATCAGCCAGTTTTCCGACCTCAACCGAACCCACATGGTCCGCGATGCCTTGGGCGATGGCGGGATTGATGGTGTATTTCGCCACATAACGCCGGGCGCGCAGGTTGTCGTTATCACCGGTTTCGCCATCCAGGGCGCCGAATTGCTTTTTCATTTTATCGGCCGTCTGCCAGGTGCGGATGATCACCTCGCCCACCCGGCCCATGGCCTGGCTGTCCGAGGCGATGACCGAGAACGCACCCAGATCGTGCAGAATATCCTCCGCCGCGATGGTCTCCTTGCGGATGCGGCTTTCGGCGAACGCCACATCCTCCGCGATATTCGGGTCCAGATGGTGACAGACCATCAGCATATCGAGATGTTCGTCCACGGTGTTGCGGGTAAAGGGCCGGGTCGGGTTGGTGGACGACGGAATGACGTTGGCCTCGCCGCAGACCTTGATGATGTCCGGCGCATGACCGCCGCCCGCCCCTTCGGTATGGAAAGCATGAATGGTGCGGCCCTTGAAGGCGTTGACGGTGTTCTCCACGAACCCGGATTCATTCAAGGTGTCCGTGTGGATCATCACCTGGACATCCATGTCGTCGGCCACGGACAGGCAGCAGTCAATGGCGGCGGGCGTGGTGCCCCAGTCCTCGTGCAGTTTCAAACCGCAGGCGCCGGCCTCCACCTGTTCCACCAGGGGTCCCGGCAGGGAGGCATTGCCCTTGCCGAAGAATCCCAAATTCATGGGAAAGCCGTCGGCGGCCTGCAACATGCGCTGAATATGCCAGGGGCCCGGCGTGCAGGTGGTGGCGTTGGTGCCCGTCGCCGGGCCCGTGCCGCCGCCCATCATGGTGGTGATGCCGGAAAACAATGCTTCCTCGATCTGCTGGGGGCAGATGAAGTGGAT
>JABIRL010000240.1 GCA_018667855.1 Rhodospirillaceae bacterium | reverse complement strand
TATCCTTATCCTTATCCTTATCCTTATCCTTATCCTTATCCTTATCCTTATCCTTATCCTTATCCTTATCCTTATCCTTATCCTTATCCTTATCCTTGTCTTTGTCTTTGTCTTTGTCTTTGTCTTTGTCTTTGTCTTTGTCTTTGTCTTTGTCTTTGTCTTTGTCTTTGTCTTTGTCTTTGTCTTTGTCTTTGCCCTTGCCCTTCCCCTTGCCCTTGCCCTTGCCCTTATCCTTGTCCTTGTCCTTGTCCTTGTCCTTGTCTTTGCCCTTGTCCTTTTTTTTGTCTTTTTTCTTATCTTTCTTTCCTTCGGCCTTCTCTTTTTTTCCCTTCTTTTTGGCACCTTTCTCGCCTGGCTCGGAAACCTTGGTTTGTTATTCGGATTTCGGAGCAGCACTGGAAGGCAGTGCGAGTAAGATCGAGGCCGCAATTATACCAGGCAGCGCGATTGCTAGCAGCTTCGCCATATGGTTTTTGGCGAACCATTTTGCCCTCATGATCCCTCTCCCTATCAAAAGGGTGCCAAAGCACCATTGATAGTGGCGATAGGATCAGATTAAAGCAATTTTTGAGGTCTTTATACAAAAAAGTTAATAAACATTAACTTTTGTAGTTCACGCGGAAACATGATGGCCGCGTGGTGAACGGCACGGCTCAGACAGCGGTTTTATCTTCCGATGAATTGACGGAAGCGCATAATGTAGGGATCGTCAGGGAAGTATATACGGCGAACTAACCGCTATCGATGCTAGAAGATCAAGTCATAGAAAATGAAAGCAGTCAAGCGGTTTGAAAAACACCAGCTGTCCCGCCCAGGTTGATTTTTGCGGCGGCGCCTTCCGGTGCCTCACAATTCAGGGCGTCATGCAGCGCCTCTGGCGAGATCACACAGCGGGCCAGATTGGCGCGCCACAAATCGGCGCCCTTTAAATCGGCCGAGGACAAATCCGCTTCGATCAAGTTGGCCTCGGTCAAAGAGGCGCTTGAGAGATTGCTGCCCGTCAGATTGGCACCGCTTAAATCCGCGCCGGTCAAATTCGCGCCCACAAGCTTGGCGCCGCGCAGACGGGCGCCGGATAGCTTGGCATTGGCCAGACTGACATGGCTCAGGTCGCGACCTTCGAGATTAACGTCACTTAAATTCTCGTCAGACAAATCCGCCCGGATACCGTCTGCATCACCCTGTAACCAGCGGTGATGGGCTGTCAAGGCACGCAGCAAGCGGCGATTGCGGGCCGCATTGCGCGTGCGCTGCTCCTCGTCAACGACATTTTTTTCGATGATGCGGGTATCAGCCGGCAATTGTGTCAACCCAAGGATCACACGCAGACGACGGTGTGCATGCTTCATGTCGTAGGCTTCGAGCTCGCCCTTGGTAACGTCGCCGCCGGGATGGAAACGGACTTCATAGATATAATCGATCAGTTCCGGCTGGGCCTGATCATTGGCCTCGGTCTCCTCTTCCGCCGCACGTAAGGCAGCCAGTTCGGCTTCCAATTCCTCCGGCGGCGCGTAATTGCTGTTATGGCCAATACCGGGCTGCCACTCGGCAACGTTGTCATTGATTTTCTTGGCTGGCTTTACCATCGAATTCCCTCCCACTGCATACCCCTTTGAAGACCAGAAACTCGAAAGGTCCCGAATATGCGTTAATTGGTAGCCAAGAAGTATAGTTTGACTTCATTAACAAAGGTTTATCCGTTGTTAAGCACGAATTCGGGTGTTTTTTGGATCGTAGAGCGGCCTCAACGAAGCCATTGCCGATACCTGTTCGCAGGCCACCTCAATGGCATATGTACCCCCCGTCACGAAAGCGGCATCAACCACACCACCAGCGGGGTCCCGGACATAGCCCAAGCCGATGGCGGCGCCCAAGGTATGGCCATAGTTACCCGAACGCAGGTACCCGACAATCACACCATCACGCCAGATGGGTTCGTTGTGATACAAAAGTTTTTCCGGGTCCGACAATCTGAACTGCACCAACCGCTGATAAGGACCGCGCGCGCGCTGGCGCAGCAGCGCCTCACGCCCTAGGAAACCACCCGGTTTGTCCCAGGCCACGGCGAAGCCAAGGCCTGCTTCCACGGGCGTGCCCTCATCCGTAATATCGTGGCCCCAATGGCGATAGGCTTTTTCGATGCGCAGCGAATCCATGGCGTGATACCCCGCATGACGCAGATCGAACGCCGCCCCCGCCGAGACGATTTCGTCATATACGCCCTGTGCGAATTCAGACGGTATATAAAGCTCCCATCCCAATTCCCCCACGTAGGTCAGGCGCGTCGCCCGTACCGGGGCATAGCCGATATGGATCATTTGGGAGGCACCAAAGGGAAAGGCCTCGTTGCTCATATCCGCATCCGTAATGGATGCCAACAGGTCCCGCGCCTTTGGCCCCATGATAGAAAGCACGGCATAGGCTGATGTCACGTCGACCAAATGGGCATAGGCATCGTCTGGAATGTGTTTCTTCAACCAATGAAAATCACGCATCTGAGAGGTGGCTGAGGTAACAATCAGGAAATCATCTTCCGCCACGCGGGTTACGGTCAAATCCGCCTCTATCCCGCCACGTTCATTCAACCACTGGGTATAAACCGTGCGTCCGGGCGCTACGTCGATCTGATTGGCACAAACCCGGTTCAGCACAGCCAGGGCATCCCGGCCCGCAAATTGAAATTTCGCGAACGAGGTTTGATCGAACAGACCGACGCCTTCACGCACCGCCCGATGTTCCGCCGCCGAATCTTCAAACCAGTTCTGCCGGCCATAGCTGTATTCATACTCGGGCGCCGCTTCGCCGGGGCTGTACCAATTGGCCCGCTCCCACCCCGCCGCTTCGCCAAAACAGGCGCCGGCGGCTTCAAGACGGTCATGCAGGGGAGATTTCCGCACGCCGCGCGCTGTGCGGTATTGATAGAACGGCCAATGCACCGCATAGAGTAGACCAAGGCTTTCGCTGACCCGTTCACTCAGATAGCGGCTGTTGCTCTGAAACGGCATGGTACGGCGAATATCCACATCCCACAGATCCAGCGATGGATGCCCGTCCCGGATCCATTCCGCCATCACCTTGCCCACACCGCCCGCCGACTGGATCCCGATGGAGTTGAAACCACAGGCCACAAACAGCCCCCCCACATCCGGTATTTCGCCCAGGTGATAGCGGTTGTCCGGCGTGAAGCTTTCGGGCCCGCAAAACCAGGATCGTATACCCACATTGTTGAGCGCCGGCATACGGGTCATGGCGCGTTCCAGCACCGGCATGAAATGGTCCATGTCGTTGGGCAATTCGTCGAAACAGAAGTCCTCCGGAATGCCATCAATGCCCCAGGGCTTGGCGTTCGGCTCAAAGGCGCCGAGTAGGATCTTGCCCGCGTCCTCCTTGTAATACGCAAAATTGTCCTGATCACGCAGCACTGGCAGATTTGGGGTGACGCCCTCAAAGGGCTCCGTCACCACATAGAAATGCTCGCAGGCATGCAATGGTACCGATGTTTGCGTCAACGCACCCACGGACCGGCCCCACATGCCGGTGCAATTGACCACGATGTCGGCGCTGACGGTCTGTTCACCAACGGCGACGCCCGTAACCTTGCCATTGGCGGTCAGAATATTGGTGACGGCGGTATTCTCCAGGATCGTCGCACCGCCCCCCCGGGCGCCCTTGGCCAGTGCCTGGGTCAAGTCGGAGGGATTGATCTGGCCGTCCTTGGGCAAAAATACTCCGCCCACAACATCGTCCACATTCAGCAATGGATGCATGGACAGAATTTCCTCCCGCCCGACCTCCTCCACCGCCAGACCGAACACCCGCGCCATGGAGGCGCCCCGGCGCAATTCCTCTAGCCTTTCGCCATGGGTGGCCAGGGCGAGGGAGCCGTTCTGTTTGAAGCCCGTGGCCTGTCCTGTTGCAGCCTCCAGACCGGCGTACAGCTCGGTGGAATATTTCGCCAGCTGGGTCAGGTTCTTGGTCGCCCGCAACTGGCCGACCAGACCGGCCGCATGCCACGTGGTGCCGGACGATAGCTGCTTTCGTTCCAGCAGCAACACGTCGCTGATGCCCAGCTTGGTCAGATGATAAGCGATGGAACAGCCTACGACACCGCCGCCGATGATGACGATAGTACTTTGATTGGGCAGGGACTTGGGCATGGATCGCTCCCGAACGATTGATTGTTTCTCGATACCCTACCGGAATGCCAATGCATGGGCCATAATGGACCGGTAGAATTATGGGGAGTGATTTACGTGACATATGATTTGGTTGTGCGAAACGGCATGGTGATCGACGGCTCGGGCATGTCCCGCTATCGCGCCGATGTTGGCGTCAAGGACGGTAAGATTGCCCACATCGGGCGTATTCCCAATGGCGGCGCCAAGGAAAACATCGATGCCGAGGGGCATATCGTCTCGCCGGGTTTCGTGGACGGTCACACCCACATGGATGCGCAGATATTCTGGGACCCGCTGGGCAGTTGTTCCAGCTATCACGGGGTCACTTCGGTGGTCATGGGAAATTGCGGCTTTACCCTGGCACCGTGCCGGGAATCGGAGATCGACTATGTCTTCCGCAACCTGGAACGGGCCGAGGATATCTCCCGCGAGGCCATGAAGGCTGGCATCAAATGGCGCTGGGAAACCTTTCCGGAATATCTCGACGTGCTGGATACCCTGCCCAAGGGCATCAACTACGCAGGTTACATAGGTCATTCCGCCCTACGCACCTATGTCATGGGCGAGCGCGCCTTTTCCGAAGCCGCGACCGAGGACGAGCTTGCCGTCATGGCGCATCAGGTCCGGGAAGCGGTGCGCGCGGGCGCCATCGGTTTCTCCACCTCCCGCAGCCCGAACCATGAAACCTCCGATTATCGCCCCGTCGCCTCCCGCGCCGCCGATTGGAACGAGCTGTCGACCATGGTTCGCGCTATGGGCGAGGTTAACGCCGGCATTCTGGAACTGGCTGGCGAGCCAACCGGGGCCCGCGCGGAAACCGCCGAACCGTACTTCAATAGCCTGAAAGATCTATCGGTCGAAACCGGCCGCCCCATCACGTTCGGGATGTTCTCCACCCGCATGAAGCCACAGGCCTGGCGCCCTTGGTTCGATGTCATTGATCAGGCGGCAATCGAGGGCGGACGTCTGTTCGTACAGGTCCACAGCCGCGCCCTGAGCGTGCTGTTATCGTTCGAAACCACGACACCGTTTGATAAATTCCCCGTCTGGCAGGATATCCGCGCCCTGCCCCTGGACGAGCAAAAGGCGGCCTTCCGCAATTCCGAAACCAAGGCCAAATTGGTCGCGGCGGCCAACACCCCGCCCAACGGCCCCAAGGCCATCGGTACCGAGGCACGGCCGCCCGAGTGGGATTGGCTGTTCTATATGGACAGCGTTGAAGGTCCAAACCAGTCAATGGCTGAAATCGCCCAACAGCGAGGTGTCTCGCCGGTGGAGGCGATGATCGACATCGCCCTGGAAACCGATTTTAAGGCCTTTTTCCGCCAACCCATCGCCAACGAAGACCAGGACCAGGCCCTGGACATGATGAAGCACCCTCGCTCCGTCGTGACCTTTTCGGACTCAGGCGCTCACGTCAGCCAGATCATGGACAGCTCGCTGCAAACGCACATCTTTAGCCATTGGGTACGGGAGAAACAGGCCTTTACTCTGGAAGAAGCCGTGCGCCTGGTCACCTACGACACGGCAACTCATTGGGGCTTCCACGACCGTGGTCTGGTACGCGAAGGCATGGCCGCCGATCTGGTGGTGTTTGATCCCGAGACCATCGGCGCCCGCATGCCGGAGGTCGTGACGGATTTGCCAGCCTCGGCCCGGCGCCTGAAACAGACCGCCAACGGCATCCACGCCACGGTGGTCAACGGCGAGGTGCTGTTGCGCGACAATGAACCCACCGGCGCAACGCCCGGTCAGTTGATCCGTGGGCCATTGGCACGGCAATAAGTGAAACATCATCAAGACAAAAGGCATGTCTGATTTCTCCCAATTTCAGCTCTATCGAGACGCGGTTGAATATCGCGAGCAAATCCCGGCCGATACCTTTGAAGCTCCGGAACCGTTCGAGCTGTTGTTGCGCAGAAAGCAGTCTGCAAAGTTTAAGGAGTCTAAAATATGACTGACATGACGGTGATCAACAGCGACCATGACTTCGGCCCGTTATATGCCGCCATGCAGCGCTATGTGGATCTGGAGCTGTTGCCATGCATCTCCACCGCCGTGCTACGCGGGCGGGACCTGATAGATTTGCATTGCGTCGGTTGGGCCGACAGGGAAGCCGAAATTCCGCTGACTGCCGATCACATGTTTCGCATGTTTTCGAATACCAAGCTGGTGACTTCCTGCGCGGCCTTGTTGCTGTACGAGGAAGGCCATTTCCAACTCGACGATCCGATCGAGCGATACATACCACAACTGGCCAACCGCCAGGTGCTGCGTCCAGGCGCCACGGACCCTGAAGATACGGAACCCGCGTCCAGCCCGATCACCATCCGTCATCTAATGACCCATTCGTCCGGCCTAAGCTATGGGCTACTCGATCCCGGCACGTTGATCTTCGAGCTCTATACATCGAATAAGGTAAGCAACCCGGCGACCAGTTTGTCCGAGATGGTCGAGGTGCTGTCCGGGCTGCCGCTGACATATCATCCCGGCACCGGGTGGGAATATTCCGTTGCGATTGATGTTGTCGCTCGTTTGATCGAAGTTATCAGCGGTCAAGATTTTGGCGATTTCCTGAAGGCGCGCATCTTTGATCCCCTCGGTATGGTCGACACGGATTTCTGGGTGCCGTCGGAAAAACGCGACCGTCTGGTCGCCTATTATGATGGGGCTGATCTTATGGACCCCATGAAGGGTGGGCTGACCTGCATAGACGATATGCCCTACCCGAACGCCTATCAGCAACCTATCCCGCGCCAGTCGGGCGGCGGCGGCCTGGTTTCTACACTACCCGACACGATCGCGCTGATACGCGGTTTGATCCCAGGCGAGGGGATGCTGTTGCGTCCGGAAACGTTGGAATTGATCACGACGAATCAATTGGCCAAAGGACTTTATATTGGTTTTCCGGGCTTCGTGGATCTTCCCGGCAAGGGACATGGCCTTGTGGGGGCAGTGAGTCTAGAGGCACTGTCCGACGAGCCGCCGGGCGTCGTCGGTGAATATTGGTGGGGCGGCATGGCCGGCACCCAATGGTGGGTTTCGCCGGACCATGACCTAGCCGGCGTGGTCATGACGCAACGGCTGATGTCCACATTTCACCCGTTCGCCAATGAGTTAAAAAAATTGACCTATGACGCCGTTTCGACCTGACGCCGATCGGGCTTCCGAGATACCTTTGAAGCATTAGGACTATTCGGAGAATATATGGATCGGCAGTTGTCATTGCGCAGGAACCAGTGTGCGAAGTTAAGGAGTGGAAAATATGGCTGACATGACGGTGATCGACAGCGACTACGACTTCGGCCCGTTACATGCCGCGATGCAGCGCTATGTGGATCTGGAACTTATGCCAGGCATTTCCTCCGCCGTGTTGAAAGGTCGGGACCTGATAGATCTGCATTGCGTCGGCTGGGCCGACAGGGAGGACAAGACGCCTTTGGATGTGGACAACATCTATCGCGTGTTCTCGAACACGAAACTTGTCACCTCTTGCGCGGCCCTGCTGCTGCATGAGGAAGGCTGTTTCCAATTGGACGATCCGATCGATAGCTACCTACCCCAACTGGCCAATCGCCAGGTATTGCGCCCGGACGCCACGGATCCCGAAGACACGGAGCCCGCGGCCGGGCCCATCACCATTCGCCACCTAATGACACATACTTCCGGTCTGAGTTACGGGTTGCTTGATCCGGACTCGCTGATCTTCAAACTATATACGGAGAATAAGGTAACCAACCCGGCGGCGCCGTTGTCCCAGATGGTCGAGGCACTGGCCAGTCTACCGCTGAGTTACCATCCCGGCACCTCGTGGGAGTATTCCGTGGCGACCGACGTCATGGCGCGCCTGGTGGAGGTGATCACTGACGAGAACTTTGGAGATTTCCTGAAGGCACGAATTTTCGAGCCTCTCGGCATGGTCGATACCGACTTTCACGTGCCGTCCGGAAAAAGCGACCGGCTGGTGACCTACTATGCGGGCGCCGACCTGATGGAGCCCATGTTGAGCGGCTTGAGCCGCTCGAACGACATGCCGGGATTCCCCATACAATCAGGCGGTGGAGGCCTGTTTTCGACCCTGCCTGACATGGTGGCCCTGGTACGCGGGCTGATCCAGGGCGACGGCATGCTGCTGCGGCCCGAATCCATGGCCTTGATCACCACCAATCAACTGCCCGAGGGCCGCAATATTCAATTTGCCGGACTGGGCGAACTTCCCGGCAAGGGACATGGTCTGGCCAGTGCGGTGAGTATGGCGCCGCTGCCGCACGAAGCGCCGGGCGTTGTCGGTGAATTTTGGTGGGGCGGGATTGCCGGTACCCAATGGTGGGTGTCACCGAACAACAACCTCGCCGCCGTGGTCATGACGCAACGGCAAAGGGCATTTTCTCACCCCTTCGCGGCTGAGTTGAAAAAATTGACCTACGACGCCGTTATAACTTGAAGTGTGAGCTAAGGCTGTGACTTATGCGGCCTTCGGCCCGCGGACAAATCCGACAACCGCCGCACCGACAGCCAGGATCACAACGCCGCTCAAGATCATTCTTTGCAGGCGCAGGTTGGCGATCTCGGTGTCATTTTGTGCTACGACCTGCCGCATTTTTTTGCTTTCCGTGCCCAAGTCAATCAATTGGCTGTTGAAATTCCGGATCACCGTGTCTTGTTTGGCTATTTGTCTCTTGGCTTGCCTAAAATCGCCGGTGAGGGTTTTCAGGCCCGCCATGGCTCGGTCAAGGCGGACTTTCAAGTCGGTGATTTCCTTGCGGCCGGCAGCGTCCCGATCACGCAAGACAACCAGTTCGGCATGCTGTCGGTGAAGCCTCGCGTTTAATTCCGTTAGCAAATCGTCAGTTTTACCCAGCCGCGATCGCAGGATGGACAGCTGTTTGTCCTTTGCAGCGACTTGCGCCACCAGTCGGGATACAGTCTCGTCCCGGGCTTGCAAACGGGTGCGCAGTCCGGCAAGTGAGTTGAGGCTATCCTGGAGCTGCGATTGCAGCTTTGACAACACGCCGTCAAGGCCGCTCAGTTGTGACCGCAGCCCGGACAAGAGACCGTCCTTTTCGTTGAGTTGGGACCGCAGGCCCGACAGCAATCCAT
The DNA here is from genome assembly GCA_018667855.1 of Rhodospirillaceae bacterium. Classification (GTDB taxonomy): domain Bacteria; phylum Pseudomonadota; class Alphaproteobacteria. The sequence continues at coordinate 10,170 of JABIRL010000240.1, read as the reverse complement.
CCTTGCCGTTGAGCTGTGATTGCAGACCCGAGAGCAGACCGTCCTTGTCATTGAGCTGTGATTGCAGACTCGAGAGCAGGCCGTCCTTGTCACTGAGCTGAGATTTCAGCCTCCCCAGCAGGCTATCTTTATCAGTAAGTTGGGATTGCAGGCCTGACAGCAGCCCGTCTTTTTCATTCAATTTCGATTTCAGCCCCCCCAGTAGTCCATCTTTTTCCGAAAGCTGGGATTGCAGGTTAGATAGCAATCCGTCCTTACCGGAAAGTTGTGCCCGCAAGGTTGAGATCAAACCATCTTTCTGCCCGATCTGACCGAGTAGCTGGTCAAGATTGAAGCCGCCGGATATTTGGGCGGCAGGGTCCTGGCGCTCCGACGTCGTTGGCTTGCCCTTTTCTTGAATTGCGGCGCCGGGTAGCGGCGGCAGTTTCAGCAGATTGAGGCCAGGTATCTTCAGACCGTTGTCCGTTTGAGCCGACAGTCCCGCGGGCCATCCCAACGCCAGGGCCACGGCAATGAGAACATACCATCTGGAAGAAGTGGGAGATTTCGACATGTCGCTCCCCATGCTGGAGTTGGAGCCCCAAGGTTGCACCTAAATACGACATGCCGTCAAATCCAAGATCCCGGACGCGTTCTCGCAAAGTGGTATAAACTTCCCTCATGATAGAGCGCACGCGGCCCAGGCGGGTAAGGAACCTTTTAACCGGTGTGAGGGAATAAGACGGGTCAAGGTATGCGCACAGGTCTGTTCCGATTTTTTGGTTTGATTGCTGAATCGCTTCGCGATCTGGCGCCGATCATTATTGTCATCGGATTTTTTCAGCTGGTCGTCCTGCGCCAACCCATTCCTGATCTGGCCGAAATACTACTTGGCTTGTTCTTTGTTCTGATCGGCCTGACACTGTTCATTCAAGGGCTGGAGCTTGGCCTGTTTCCCATCGGCGAAGGCATGGCCAATGCCTTCGCACGCAAGGGCAGCCTGTTCTGGCTGTTGGCATTTTCCTTCGCCCTGGGCTTCGGGACCACGGCCGCCGAACCGGCCCTGATCGCCGTGGCGGCTGAGGCGGCGGAGGTTGCCGCGGCGGGCGGTGTGTTGGGGACCGCACCCGGGGCGCAGGCGGACTATGCTTTCTATCTGCGCGGCACGGTGGCCCTTTCAGTCGGCGTTGCACTGGTGATCGGGGTCTTTCGCATCCTCAAGGGCTGGCCGATCCATTACCTGATCATCGGCGGTTATTTGCTGGTTGTCATACTGACATTTTTCGCGCCGGCCAGCATTGTCGGTATCGCCTACGACTCAGGCGGCGTTACCACATCTACCATCACGGTGCCCCTGGTGACGGCATTGGGCGTTGGCCTGGCTACGGCGATCAAGGGCCGCAATCCCATGATTGACGGTTTTGGCCTAATCGCCTTTGCCAGCCTGACGCCGATGATTTTTGTCCTGCTGTTCGGCATGCTGTGGCCGGCGTTGGGTTGATGGCATGATCATGGAAACCCTGATCCAGCTGTTCTGGACCGCCGCCGTCACGGTGCGGGATGTCCTTCCCATCGCCGTCGTTCTGTTCGGTTTCCAGTATCTGGTAATCCGCCGGCCCCTGCCCCATTTGCGCCGGATCATCATCGGCTTCATCTACGTCGTTATTGGCCTGACGTTCTTTCTGATCGGCCTGGAAAAGGCACTGTTTCCCCTGGGCAAGCTGATGGCGAAACAGTTGACCGACCCGGCATTCATTCATGGCATTGGCGCGGTTGTCGGGGAATTGCGCTGGCAGGATTACTACATGGTTTATTTGTTTGCCGCCGCCATTGGCTTTGCCACCACGATCGCCGAGCCTTCGCTGATCGCCGTCGCCATCAAGGCAAACCAGGTTTCGGGCGGCGCCGTCGGCATATGGGGCCTGCGGATCGCCGTTGCGATTGGTGTTGCCTTCGGCGTGGCGCTGGGTACTTTCCGCATCGTTACCAGCACACCGCTGCATTATTATATCATCGCAGGTTATATAATCGTGATCATCCAAACCATGCGCACCGAACGGGCCATAATTCCCTTGGCCTATGATTCAGGCGGCGTTACGACATCGACCGTCACCGTGCCCCTGGTTACCGCCCTGGGCCTTGGTCTGGCGACAACGATACCGGGGCGGAGTTCGCTGCTCGATGGTTTTGGACTGATTGCCTTTGCCAGCCTGTGCCCGATCATTACCGTCATGGGATATGCGCAATTCGGCAGGTGGTTGCGCCTGCGCCGCCAGGTAGAAGGAGACTAGAAATGAAATTCAAATTGATCGTGGCCCTGGTTGATGACGGCCATACCGACGCCATACTTGACGCCGCGCGCAAGGCGGGTGCCACCGGCTCTACCGTCATTACATCGGCGCGGGGCGAAGGTTTGGTGCCGGAAAAAACTTTCCTCGGCCTCAACCTATCCGGCCAGCGGGATCTGATTCTATTCCTGGTGGCCGAGCAGTTAAGTCGGGAAATCCTTGAGAAGATCGCGGTCGCCGGACGCTTCAATGAAGAGCACGGCGCCGGCATCGCCTTTCAGGTCGAGATCGAGGATGCGGTCGGCCTGAAAACCCAATTGAAAACTCTATCCGATGAAATCGAGGATCAGATATGACATCGATACCCTACATCAAAGTAAGCGAGATCATGCGTACGGAGGTACATATGGTCGAGCCGATGGTCCCCGTGCGCGAAGCCATGGGAATTATGCGCGAGCATATGGTCAGTTCACTGGTGATCGCGCGGCGGGATGAACGTGATGAACTTGGCCTTGTCGTCGTCTCCGACATCGCCAAGAAGGTCATCGCCAAGAATCTTTCACCGGATCGGGTCGATGTGTACGAGGTCATGTCGAAGCCGGTCCTTACATTGGACAAGGATATGGACATTCGCTATGCGGTGCGCCTGCTGAGCAATTTTGGTTTGTCGCGGGGCCTGGTCGTTGATCATGACCGCACCCTGGTCGGCATCGTAACCTTGCGGGATATGGTCCTGGCCTATGTGGAGCATGAAGCACCGTCCGTCGAGGCGTGAAGCCATTTCGGAAAATTCTCCCTTGATGTGGGTCAACGCCCCCGCCAGTCAGCCGTCATATAATTTCAACAATCCTTTTTCTTGGTTCGGAGGCAGGATCGTTGGACAAACACCACGAAGCCGGCAAGCTGCGCATGGCGAAACAGCGATGGCAGACGGAGCGTCTGGACCCCGCGCTTGCCCAGGTCAACCGCCCGGCGATGCCTTCCGATCTGGAACAGGAGCCGCTTTATACGCCCGACGATGATGACGGGCGCGACTATCTCGACGATTTGGGCTTTCCCGGCGAATATCCCTTTACCCGTGGCGTCCAGCCTTCCATGTATCAGGGCCGGCACTGGACCATGCGGCAATATGCCGGCTTCGGGTCGCCGCAAGAAACCCATGATCGCTTCGACTATCTGCTGGGTCAGGGTCAGGGCGGGTTGCTGGTGGCCTTCGATCTGCCGACCCAATTGGGTTTCGATTCCGATGACCCGCGCGCCAAGGACGACGTCGGCGTGGTCGGCGTAGCGGTGGACTCCCTGCGCGACATGGAAACCATATTTACCGGCCTGCCATTGGAGAAAGCCAGCCCCTCCCTGACCATGAACGCCGCCGCGACGGTGGCCCTGGCTATGTATGTGGCTGTCGCGGAAAAAGAGGGCGTAGCGGCGGATCGTATTTCAGGCACTACCCAGAACGATATTCTGAAGGAGTTTCTGGCCAGGGGCACTTATGTTTTTCCACCCCGCCCCTCCCTGCGGCTGACCGTCGATCTGATCGAATATTGCAGTGCCAATCTGCCACGCTGGAACTTCATGAATATCTGCGGCTATCACGTGCGCGAGGCCGGCTCGACCCTGGTGCAGGAAGTGGCCTTCGCCATGGCTAACGCAATTACCTATATCGAGGCCTGCCTGGAAAGAGGCCTAGATATCGACGCCTTTGCCCCGCGCCTGGCCTTCAACTTCGCATCATCCAGTAATTTTTTCCATGAGGCAGCCAAATTTCGGGCCGCCCGGCGCCTTTGGGCGCGGCTGTTGCGGGAACGTTTTGGCGCCAAAGAGGAAGCCTCGTGGATGTTCCGAACAGGCGCCGGTTCAGCGGGCAGCACCCTGACCGCCCAGCAACCGGAAAACAACATTGTCCGCGTCGCCCTGCAGGCCCTGGGCGGCATTTTGGGCGGGGTCCAGTCATTCCACACCGCGGGCTTCGACGAAGCATTGGCCATCCCCTCGGAACATTCGGCCATGGTCGCGCTCCGTACGCAACAAGTGCTGGCCCATGAAAGCGGCGCGGCGGAGGTGATCGATCCCCTGGGTGGTTCCTACTACGTGGAAAACCTGACGGATCAGATCGAACGGGAGGTAAATCTCTACATCGCCCGCATCGAGGCCGAAGGCGGCATGTTGAAGGCGATCGAGGACGGCCACGCCCAGGCCGAGATCGCCAAATCCGCATACGCCTACCAACAACAGATCGAGAGCCGGGAACGCACCATCGTCGGGGTCAATCAATTCGCCACCGACAATGACCCCGAGATCGAGTTGCACCGCCCGCGCGCCGAGATCGTGGCGGCGCAAATCAAAGGGTTGGCGGCCCTGCGGCGGGAGCGCGACAACGGCGCCGTGCAACGGACCTTGTCTGCATTAGAGGACGAGGCGCGGGGCGGCGGCAATCTGATGTATCCGATCCTGGATGCCGTGCGCGCCTATGCCACCATCGGCGAGATTTGTGCCGTGCTGCGCCGGGAGTTCGGCGAGTACCAACCGGCGTCATTCTAGTTGCCATGAAAACCCAGCCTGACACCCCAATCCGCGTGCTGGTCGCCAAGCCGGGACTGGACGGCCACGACCGGGGCGCCAAGGTCCTGGTTCAGGCCATGCGCGATGCCGGCATGGAAGTGAGCTATACCGGGCTGCGTCGCACACCGGAGATGATTGTCGAGACGGCCATTCGCGAGGATGTGGACGTGATTTGCGTCAGCATCCTGTCCGGCGCCCACAACGCTATATTCAGCGAGATCATGGACCGCCTCCACGACCAGGGCAGCAATCGCATATCCGTGCTGGGCGGCGGCGTGATCCCGGGCCGGGACATTGCGCACCTGAAGGAGATGGGCGTACGCGAGATTTTTACCCCCGGTGCATCCCTCGTCGCCATTGCCGATTATATCGAAAGCCTGGTTTCAGAATGACGGGATCGGGCTGACGAAACTCGCCCTACTGCAGATATGGAAGTGATGTTATCGCCAGGGCGGAACCGAGAATAATCACGGCAAAAATGATCTGACCGCGCCGGGTGGTCCAACTTTTGGGTACCCCCAGCAGCAGCGCCACGCGGCGGCCACCCAGCCACCAGACCAGACCTCCAACTGCAATCAAAGCAAAGAGCAGGACCTTCACGGCACGCGGCCGAAATCAGGCGGCATCATCTTTCAGGTTGGCATCAAGGTATATGCCGACCTCTTTCGTGACCCGATCCATCTTGCCTTGGAAAAAGTGGGTCGCGCCGGGAATCTTGCGGTAGTCAATGGCGATGCCGCGCTGGGCCTGCAAGCGTTCGGCCAAGGCGGCGGCGTCCGCTTCAGGCACCGTTTCGTCACGGCTGCCATGCACGATCAGGCCGGATGCCGGACAGGGGGCAAGAAAGGTAAAATCAAAATTGTTGGCCGGCGGCGCGATGGAGATAAAGCCGGCGATCTCCGGCCGCCGCATCAGTAGCTGCATGGAGATCCAGGCGCCGAAGGAATAGCCGCCGATCCAGCAGGTCTTAGCGTTCGGATTGATGCTTTGCAGCCAATCCAGCGCCGAGGCGGCATCCGACAACTCACCAATGCCGTTGTCATAACTGCCCTGGCTGCGTCCGACGCCGCGAAAATTGAAGCGCAGGACGGAAAACCTGCGTTCCACGAATGACTGGTAAAGATTGTAGACAATCTTGTTATTCATGGTGCCGCCGAAGCGGGGATGGGGATGCAGCACGATGGCAATCGGTGCGTTGGTCTCCCCACTTTCATGATAGCGCCCTTCCAGCCGACCGGACGGTCCGTTGAAAATTACTTCAGGCATATTTCGGGCACTCCTTTTCGCCAATGCTCCAACCTGTTTTCCAACCAAATAAGGAACAGGGAGCTATCGGCACCATCCATTTTCGTCATACAATTTCGTCATATAATGCACCTCAACCTGAATCTGCAAGCATTTGCGAACGGAAATCCGAGAATCGTCCGAAAATTACAAGATAAAGGATGATCTTGAACAATTGCATCAGGCTAACTAGGTTAGAGAGAAGCCGAGGTTCACCGACCTGTGGAAATGCTGCGGTTTACGGTGAGGGGCCCCTGGGCATGGTCGACGTCATTCCTGAACGGCTTATGACCGGATCGGAATGGCGCGAGGAAATGCGGAGATGCATCATGTTCAAGACCTTTCGTGAGGATATCGCGGCCTGCATGGCGCGCGACCCTGCCGCCCGCTCCAAGCTGGAAGTCATCCTGGCCTATCCCGGCTTTCATGCCGTGGTCTGGTACCGTCTCGCCAAATGGTTCTGGCAACGGAAATTCTTCCTGCTCGGCCGTGTCATTGCCCACATCGGGCGTATGCTGACAGGCATTGAAATTCACCCCGGCGCAACCATTGGCAAAGGCTTTTTCATCGACCATGGCTTTGGCACCGTGATTGGTGAAACAGCCGAAATCGGCGATAACGTCACGCTTTACCATGACGTCACACTGGGTGGCATCGCGCCATCGGTGGATTCGGATTCCCAACGTCAGCAAAAACGGCATCCAACCCTGTGCGACGATGTCATCGTCGGTTCAGGGGCGCAGATCCTTGGTCCCATTACCGTGGGCAAGGGCGCCCGCGTGGGGGCGAATTCGGTCGCCTTGATGGATGTCGCCCCCGGCACAACAGTCGTGGGCATACCGGCCAAGGTTGCCCGTGGCCGCGCCAACATCGAAGACAGCCCCCGGGCCCCCTTCGCTGCGTATGGTACGGAAGCCGATATTCCCGATCCGGTACAGCGGGTGATCGACGCGCTGCTGGACAAGGTGCAGGGGTTGTCCATGCAGGTCGAGGAGCTGGAACGTCGACTGGGCGGGACCGACAAGGCAGAGTGGGATGCCTCCACCTCCTATAACGAGACCGACGATGAAGGCGACGGCAGCGGCTGTACCGATCGGAATAACTAAGGAAGCATATTGACCGTGACGACCGCGACCGACCCGATTTATCTCGACTACAATGCGACCGCCCCAATCCGGCCCGAGGTCATTGACCTGGTGGCGAAAATCATGGCGATCGTGGGCAACGCCTCGTCCGTTCATAAAGCGGGGCGGGCGGCGCGGGAGCGGGTGGACACGGCGCGTCGACAAGTCGCCGATCTGATCGGCGCACAGGCCAAAAACGTAATCTTCACAGGCGGCGGAACGGAGGCTGACAATCTTGCCCTGCGCGGCTTCCTGCCCCGGCATTTGGTTGTCTCGGGCATTGAACACGGCGCCATTCTGGCCCCGGCCCTGTTGCTGGATCCCGGCGCCACGATCGTCGATGTGGATGCGGACGGCCGTTTGGATCTGGCTTCTCTTGAAGCTGCCCTGGCGGGGGACGAAGGCCCTGCGCTGGTCTCTCTGATGCTGGCCAACAACGAAACCGGCGTTATCCAGCCCGTGGCGGAAGCGGTCGAGATCGCGCATGCCCATGATGCCCTGGTACATTGCGACGGCATTCAGGGCGCGGGCAAGATCCCGGTCGATATTGACCAATTGGGCGTGGATCTGCTGTCGGTTTCGGCCCATAAATTCGGCGGCCCGCAGGGCGTCGGCGCCCTGATCATGCGCGAAGACCGTGCCGTGCTGGCGCAGATGGTCGGCGGCGGCCAGGAAATGGGGCGTCGGTCCGGAACTGAAAATGTCGCCGGTGTCGCCGGGTTCGGCGAGGCGGCACGTTTGGCGGCGGGTGAGTTGGATCAATTCACGAAGCTGGCCGGCTTGCGTGACAGCATGGAAGCTCGGTTAGGCGAGATCGCACCGGCCCGCGAAGTGATTGGTGGCAGTGTTCCACGCCTGCCCAACACATCCTGCGTCACCATGCCCGGTGTCCGCTCCGATACCCAGGTCATGGCATTGGACCTAGCCGGGATCGCGGTCAGCGCGGGTTCCGCCTGCTCATCGGGCAAGGTCTCCGCCAGCCACGTCCTGGATGCCATGGGTATGGAAATGGACGAAGCCATGACGGCAATTCGGGTCAGCCTGGGCCGCACCACCACGGCGGGCGAGATCGATCGGTTTCTGGCCGCCTGGACGGAAATCTACCGCCGCAATTCCTCCCATGCGGATGCGGCCTGAGCTTTGTGAACCAACCGCTGCCCCATATCGTCTTTCTCAGTCCCGACGGCTCCCAAAGGTGGGAGATCGAGGCGCCCATTGGGGTTTCGGTCATGGAGATTGCCGTTAATAACAACATGGACATGGAAGGCGCCTGCGAAGGCAACATGGCGTGCTCCACCTGTCATGTCATCGTTGATCCGGAATGGAGCGGCAAGTTGCCGGCGGTGGCGGAAGAGGAGGAGGATATGCTGGACCTGGTCTATGGCCTGCGCCGCACCTCCCGCCTGGGCTGTCAAATCATCATGACGCCGGAACTCGACGGCCTGATCGTGCGCCTGCCCGGTGAAAGTCGCAATCTGCTCGGCGACTAGCGTTGGCAAAAAAGCCGTTCGCGGTGGCTTGGTTTCGCTATATTCTGTGCGCTTCCAAACCATACTGAAAAAAACAAATGGGATCGGCGCAACATGACGGACAAACCATGGTTCAAACATTACGAAGCTGGGATTCCTCACGAGATTGATGCCGATGCGCATGCTTCCGTATGGGAGATGTCGGCGGCGGCCATCGCCAAGTATGGCGACGCGCCGGCTTTCAGCAATTTTGGCACTGATCTTAGCTTTGCCGATATCGACCGCTGGTCGGAACAGTTGGCCGCCTATTTGCAAGGGGAACTGGGCCTGAAAAAAGGTGATCGGGTGGCAATCATGTCGCCGAACATTATGGCCTTTCCCGTTGCCATGTTCGCGAATATTCGCGCCGGTCTGGTACAGGTCAACGTCAATCCCTTGTATACGCCCCGCGAACTACAGCATCAGCTCAACGATGCGGACACCGACACCATTGTCATTTTTTCCGGCTCCACCCCCGTCCTAGCCGAGATCATTGCCGATACCCCCATCAAGAACGTCATCGTCGCCAACCTTGGTGACTGCGGCAATAGCGCCCTACCCAGCCCGCCTTGCGATGAGAGATTGTCGGACGTCGTGATGTTTACGGACGCCCTGGCCGCTGACGAAAAGCTGTCATTCACGCCGGTCGATATCAATGGGGATGATTTGTTGTTCCTGCAATATACCGGCGGCACGACCGGTTTGTCGAAAGGCGCCGCCCTGACGCACCGCAATCTGGTGGCCAATATTATGCAATTCAATGCCGTGCAATTGGGCCGCATTCGCGAGGGCGAGGAGATCGTGATCACCGCCCTGCCCCTCTATCACATTTTTGCCCTGATGGTGAATTGCCTGACTTATTTTTCCAAGGGCGGCCGTAATGTACTGATCACCAATCCGCGCGACATGCCGGGTTTCGTCGCGGAACTAGGCAATTGGAAATTTTCGGTGATCACCGGGGTCAACACCCTGTTTAATGGCCTGCTGCATACGCCGGGCTTCGCCGATCTGGATTTTTCCGGCCTTAGCCTGGTGGGCGGCGGCGGCACCGCGATCCAGGAGGCGATCTCCAACAAATGGCGGGAGGTCACGGGCCTGCATATCACCGAAGGCTATGGCCTGTCGGAAACCTCCCCTGTCGTCACCTTCAACATACCCGGCCGGGACGAGTTCTCCGCCACCATCGGTGTGCCCGTGCCCTCCACCGACGTGTCCCTGCGCGATGACGATGGCAACGAGGTCGCGGCCGGCGAACCGGGCGAACTATGCGTCAAAGGGCCCCAGGTCATGGTGGGTTATTGGCGCAAGGAGGCCGAGACGGCGGATGTCACCACGGCGGACGGCTACTTCCGAACCGGCGATGTCGCCATTTTGACAGAGGACGGCCAATTCAAAATCGTCGACCGCAAGAAGGATATGATCCTG
>JABIRL010000157.1 GCA_018667855.1 Rhodospirillaceae bacterium | reverse complement strand
GGGCCTTGGCCCGGCTGAGGTCATGGATCATCAAACCGCCCGAGGAAGCGACGGTGGCTTTCCAGCCAGCGGCGGTCAGGGCGGCGGCCGTCTGTACCGTGCCCCGCTCCACCCCGCCGGACTCCAAAGCCGGCAGAACCTGCAACACATGCGGTCCGTTCGCTTCCGCGCCCTGCGCTTGAATGCTAGATTGCAAACCACTGACCATATTGATTGGCGCATCCATGACTACCGATACCGAACCACGTTTCCTCACCCAGCCGGATGGAACCCGTATTGCCTACCATCATACGCCGGGGAAGGCACCTGGTGTGATCTTTTGTGGCGGTTTCATGTCCGACATGACCGGCACCAAGGCTCTGGCGCTGGAGGCCGCCTGCAAGCAAAGCGGCCGCACCTACACCCGGTTTGATTACCGGGGGCATGGCCAGTCCGGCGCTGATTTCGAAAGCGGCACGATCGGCTTGTGGCGGGATGACGCCTTGGCCGTGCTGGATCAGGTCACGACCGGTCCGCAGGTGGTGGTCGGCTCCTCCATGGGTGGCTGGATCATGCTGCTGCTGGCCCGGGCCCGGCCTGACCGCATTGCCGGTCTGGTCGGCATTGCGCCGGCGCCTGATTTCGTGTTGCGGATGTGGGATGGCTTTTCCGACGAAATTAAGGCGACTTTGCAACGGGATGGGGTTTACCGCGCGCCATCGGAATATTCGGAAGAACCCTACGCCATCACCCTGAACCTGATCGAAGAGGGTAAACAGCATCTGGTTTTGCAGCAACCGCTGCCGGTTGATTACCCGGTGCGCATCCTGCACGGCATGGCGGACCCGGATGTGCCCTGGCGGCAGTCGTTGGAGATTGTCGACCGTTTGCAAGGCGACGATATTGTCGTCACGTTCTCGAAGTCCGGCGACCATCGCCTATCCGAACCCGACGACATCGCCCGTCTGATCAACACTGTCGATGATCTGGCCTGCCGAACACCGAATTCCCGGGAATGATACTAGAATTTTGCGAGGCGGACCGTCGGATTTTGATCCACTGTCCCGATTCAGCACACTCGATTGTCCCAATTTGGGACGGAACTCATTTAGATCATCACATGGCCGATGGAAAACTGCCATTTTTCCATCACCGATGAGTTGGCACGCAGCTTGCAAAGTATGGGATGTAAGTCGATTGGCACTGTGCCGGACGACTTCGAATATTGCATTGCTTATCTCTCACGCCGGATGTTCGTGCCCTCAAACAACCGGCAAAGCTCAGGCGCTGTCCACCTTGGTGGTCAGCGCCTTCTTCTTTTTCAATTACCGCATGCCCATATGCCCGAAGTGAGACGCGGCAACGTCCCAAATTGGCGCAATTTTACCGTGGCGAAAATGACAAATCGCTAAAAACAGCGAATATTTTCAGCCAAAAAGTTGGCATGGGCTTTGCAGCATATTCAGTGAAAGTCGAATGGCATTTAGCCCGGCGACTTTCATTGTTGCATTGCTTATCTATTGGTCAGCTTTCCGTGCCCTCAGACGGCTGGCTAAATTCGGCGCTGATCACCATTGTGGTCAGCGCCGTTTCGATTCCAGACCTATCCTAAAAGCGCCGCGCGAAAGCGATCCTTCAGGGTTACGCCATCTTTGGGCGGCATAACGCCGATGGCATTGTTTTCGGCGCGGATCTTTATGGACCAGAATCCGGGCCCCGCGGCGTTCCGTCCCTCGCGGATGGCGGGCAGGGCCGCCTTGAACTCATTGTCCGAACGGATGCCGGCGGCGGTAGCGAAACCGGCGGCCAGCGCCATGGCCGGCAGGTCAAGGCCGCCGGCGGTATGGGTCAACTGCATACCCGTTTCGCCGTAGCGTTCATTGTCGCAGACCACGATGGCCAGATTGTCGGGCTGTTGCGCCCCGATCGTGGTCAGGGCGCCGAGGCCCATGAGCATTTCGCCATCGCCCGTGATGACCAGGACCCGGCGGTCCGGTTGTGCCATGGCCAGGCCAAGGCCCATGGCCGCCGCCCCGCCCATGGCGCCCCACAGGGGAAAGTTCAAGGGATGGTCTTCCACCGCCGTACAATCCCAGACCGGCGCGCCTAAACCCGCCACCACCAGGGTGTCGCCCCGGTCAGCGAGAAGTTGCGCCACGACCTCGCGCCGGCGCAGGGCATAATCCACGGCGCGATCACGGTCCAACGTGTTATTCAATTTTTCGTCCATTGTATCGCCCATGACTTACCTGCCGAAACTCTTGGCGCCGATGACCGCCTGACCAATCAATACCGCCGCCTGGGCCGGCCCTTCGAAGGCCATGCGGGCGGCGCCGGCCACCGTCTGGCCCATCGCCGCCGGATCATCAACGGAAAAAACCAGGCTATCGGCGTCCGCCAGAACCTTTGGCGTCAATTGCCCCATGGGCACCTGCCAGGGATTGAACTCGCCCCACTGGCCGCGCATGGTGACCAGCGTCAGCAAGGGGAAGCGGCAGACCCGGGCCAGGGAGAGCATATTGATGCAGTTCCCCACGCCGGAGGATTGCATCAGCAATACGCCGCGCTGCCCGCCCAGCCAGGCGCCGGCCAACAGGGCGATGCCCTCTTCCTCGGTGGTCAGGGGTACCAGGCGCATGTTTTCATCCCGGTCGCAGCGGATGATCAATTCGGAATGTCCGGCATCCGGCACATAGGCGACCTGGGCCACCTGCCAGTCCTGTAATGTGGAATAAATGGCGCCTGTCCAATCAACAGGATCGACGCCGCCTTGATTTGCTTGCATGTTTATCTGTCCTCCGCGCCGGAGTTTAGTCGTCCGCTCCCCTATTGGACAAGCAAACAACGCTCCGCCAATTGAATCAGCGCGGCATCCAACATTGCCCCCGCATCGTCATTGGGGCCCAACGCGCTAACCGCCGCGATCAAGGTCTCGCGGTCCGTCCCGCCGTCGAGCAAAGGCATCAATTGACGGGTCAAGCCATCCGTGATGGTGACATTGCGATGCCGTTGGTCGGTGACCATTTCTCCTTGCTCGGTCTGCCATCGGGCAAGGGCCGTGGCCATGGGCCGTGCCCCCGGTGTTTTCGTGAACCGGGGCGGCTGGGGCAAAATATCGAGCCAGTTGCGGGGATAGAGATCAATCGCCAGCTGCGCCACGATGGCGCCATCGCCAACCGTTGCGGCCAAATCGGGGAAGGCTATGAAATCAGGCCAGGCCAGAGCCAAATGGTTCAGGGCCGATATGGCGTTGGGCGCGGTCATGCCGATACGGCCACCATCCGGCGTGGCAAAGAACGCTTCCCCCGGTGCGCCGCCGGGATCGGGACCCATGGGCCGCAGGGGCGAGGCCAGGTGCATATCCATCAACCAGCCCGGCTGAATGCGCCGCTGAACCAAGGCCTCCGCCGGACACAACAGGGTCTGGCGGAAACTGCGGTTGAGAATGAAATCGATCTGTTGTTCCCGAATCACCGTGTCGGCGATCCCGGCCAGTTGCCGACGGGCCTCGGGCGAAAAATTCTCCTCTCGGCTGGCCGCCACATTGGCTTCAGACAGGAATTGCAATCCGGCATCTTTTGCGCCAGCCAGAAAATCATCCACATAGACGGGATGGTTTTCCACCTCCAGCAAGTCATGCAAAAGGAAACTGTCATCCATATCCGCGATCCGCGCCGCCTCCTCCGCCAGCAATTTGGCGTAGGCATCGTCCGTCTGGGCGTAGGCCGAAACCAGATTATCCAGCGCCTGCCGCGCCGCCAATACGCGTGCTTCGGGATCGCTGAGGCCGGCGCCGGCCCGCAGCATCAGATCGCGCACCAGACCACGGCCGTGCCAGCCGGGGTATGTATTGTAGCTGACATAGATGACGCCGTTCTCCGCCAGCAGTTTGCGGCACAAGGGCAGCAGTGCGGCCTGAACCTGACGGGGCACCCAGGAATACAGGCCGTGCAGAACGATATAGTCAAAAAGCTCGTCCCCACGACCGGCCAGCACGGACAGGGCATCGCCGGCGAGAAACTCCACATTGCCCAATTGGCCCGCCCGGGCCGCCGCCTGGGCCATCTCGACCTGCCGCTCCGACAGATCGACCCCGAGGAACCGGCCCCCCGGCAGGGTCGCCGCCATGGGCAGCAGATTGCCGCCCGCCCCGCAACCCAGCTCCAACACCCGCGCCGTCGATACCGCCGCCGGCAACAGGCCATGCAGGCGGCCGACCACATACAGATGATCCGGATGCGACAGGGGCACCGGCCGGCTGGGATACGGCGTCGATTGATAGCTTTGATGCAACGTGGGGCGGTTCATGATGTCATCTTGGCGCCTGGTGTTCGGTCAGGAGCCGTCCTGTTTGTAGGTTACCTTGCGGACCAATTCGCGCCCCTCGAAATGCAACAGATCCAGGCCGCGCAAGGTCCGTTCCTTTTCCGCGCCCTCGCCCCGATGCATATGCAGACGCCAGCTGTCCATAACCTTTCCGGCGGCCGGATCAATGAACCGGTCTTCGCCCTCGAAACAAATTTCGCCCAGACCACCGTCAACGACCGGCGCCAGCGCCGCGCTGATCGCCGCCTTGCCTTCATGTTTATCGCCAAAGGCATCTTCATAGACGGCATCGGCGGCAAAGAACGACATCACGTCAGCCAGACCGCGCCGGTTGAAGGCGTCCACGAACCGATCCGTCAAATCAGCCAACTCGGCCCGCCTGTCTTTCGACGGCTCAGTTGATCCTGCGGCGGCGCTCATATTTCATATCCTTTGCTGCTGGCGGACTATGGCGGCATCGCCGTTATCAGGATGCCTCGTCCATTTCAAACTGCCTGAATTGCCGCTTTGACACAATGGCGGGAGGTGATGCTGGACGCCTAGACAGCGGCGTGGTAGCGTCCCGGCGCTATGATCATGCAGCGCATATGGGAGGCGGAGCAGCATCCGCCTAAATTCGTCGCCTTTCTTTGGTGAAGCTTTCCGTCTGCCTTGGCGGCGTATGAGGCCGCCCGAACACATCTAAATTTCCAAGAAATGCGTTACCGGCGTCAGTTGCCGCCGTTAGCGGAACAAGCCAGCAGGAACACCTGTCATGACCGATTATTCCTTCGTCTCGCCCTCGGGCATCGTGATCGACCGCACCGACCGGGCCATCGACTATGAGCGCGGCATCGATTTCCTGATCGATGCCCTGAACGACACCCGGGGTGCCTATCTGTCGTCGGGCGTCGAGGATCAGGACCGCTACGCGCGCTGGGACTTTGGCTTTATCGACCCTCCGTTGGAGCTGGTCGCCCATGCCGATCAGTTCCGCCTGAGCGCCCTGAATGCGCGCGGCGTACCCATTCTGGCCATGTTGCAGCCGCTGTTGTTGAAGGACCCGAGCATCGAGTTGAAAAGCCAGGACGAGAACAATCTGGTGCTGACCGTCGCCGGGCCCGAGCGCCTGTTTTCCGAGGAGGAGCGCAGCCGCCAGCCATCAACCTTTACGCCGATCCGCGCCCTGATGGCGGAATTCGACGGTATGCGGGACAGCTTCCTGGGCCTTTGGGGCGCTTTTGGCTTCGACCTGATCTATGAATTTGAGCAAATGCCCCTGTCCATGCCCCGGGGCGAGCAAGACAAACTACTGCATTTGTATCTGCCCGACCGCATCATGGTGCTGGACCGCCGCCGGGAAGAGGCCCATGCCTATGAGTATGAATTTACCCGCCGCGCCCTGACCACCACTGGCCTGGGCGAGACCGCCTTCAGTGGTGTCGGGCAAACCGCCAGCCCGAACGCGGTTTCCAAGGGGGAGATCACTTCCGACCACAGCCCGGAAGAATACATGGCCAAGGTGGACATGGCCCGCGAACGCATGCGGGTGGGCGATATTTTCGAAGTGGTGTTGAGCCGAAAATATCAGACCGCCTATCACGGCCCGCCGTCGGAAATGTTCCGCCTGATGCGGTGTATCAATCCCTCGCCTTACGAATTCTTCTTTCAGTTCGCGGGCGAGCAGCTGATCGGCGCCTCGCCCGAGATGTTCGTCCGCGTGGACGGCGACCGGGTGGAATCCTCGCCCATTTCGGGTACCGCCCGCCGGGGCGACAATGCCATGGAAGATGCTGAACGTATTCTGGCCCTGTACAATTCGGAGAAGGACGAGGTCGAGCTGACCATGTGTACGGATGTGGACCGCAATGACAAGTCACGCATCTGCCGTCCCGGCACGGTCAAGCTGCTGGCGCGGCGCGCCATCGAGCGCTACGCCGGGCTGTTTCATACCGTGGATCATGTGGAAGGCCGCATGCGCGAAGGTTTCGACGGCATTGATGCCTTCCTCTCGCATATGTGGGCCGTCACCCTGACCGGGGCGCCGAAGCGTAAAGCGGTTGAAATCATCGAGCAGGAGGAAGTCTCGCCGCGACGCTGGTATGGCGGCGCCATCGGTGCCTTGATGTTCTCGGGCACGGTCAATACGGGCATCACCATCCGCACGGTGCATCTAGAGAACGGCCGCGCCGATTACCGGGTTGGCGCCACCTTTGTCTACGACTCCATTCCAGCCGAGGAAGAGCTGGAGACCAAGGTCAAATCCACCGCCTTTTTCAAGGCCGTGGCCGATCTGGGTCGCACGGGGCCGCCGCCCGTGGTGGCAGAGGCGGAGCCGAAATATACCGATCTGCACATCGTCATGGTCGATAACGAAGACAGCTTCGTCCACACCCTGGCCGACTATTTTCGCCAGACCGGGGCGGATGTGCAAACCTTCCGCCATGGCGCGGCGGCCCAGGCAGCCCTGGCGGAGAAGCCCGACCTGGTAATCCATTCTCCCGGACCGGGCCAGCCGAAGGATTTCGGCGTGCCGGATTTGGTCCGCTCCGTGGCCAAGCTGGGCATCCCGCAATTCGGCGTCTGCCTTGGCCTACAAGGCATTGTCGAGGCCTTCGGCGGCGAACTGACGGTGATGGACGAACCGCGGCACGGAAAGTACTGGCGGCTCGAGCATGACGGTGAAGGCATCTTTGATGGGATCGCCCCCGGCGCCAGGGTCGGCGGCTATCATTCCCTGCTGGCCATATCAGACAAGGTGCCCGGCGAATTGGAGGTCATTGCCCGCAACGAGGAAGGCATGGTCATGGCCGTCCGCCACACCAGCCAGCCCATCGCGGCGGTGCAGTTCCATCCCGAATCCATCCTGTCCATGGATGCCCGCGCCGGTCACCGTATCGTGGAAAATGTCCTGGCGACACTGTTGCCCGAAAAGGGTTCAGCCGAACAGGCAGCTTAATTACCCTTGAAATCGGGCGGGCGTTTTTCCAGATAGGCTTGCACGGCCTGGGCCGCATCCTCGGTTTCCGAGGCCAGGATGTGTTGGTCGGAATCCATGTGCATGATGGAACGGTCCAGGGCCGAGGAAATAGCGTTCACGCTGCGCTTGATCATCTGCGCCGCCACCGGGGGCTGGTCCGCGTAGTGGCGGGCCCAGTCCATGGCCTTGTCCAGGACCTGATCGGCCGGCACCATTTCATCCAAGGCGCCCCAGTCCAGCAACGTCGGACCGGCAATATGCTGGCCGCTGATGACCAGGCGTTTGGCCCGCGCCGGGCCTACCAGATGAACGCACAGGGGCAGGCTCTGCCACATCAGATTGACGCCGATCAGGACCTCCGGATAGGACATGAAACAATCATCGGCGCCGATGCGGAAATCCAGCGCCGTGGCGATACAGGCACCGCCGCCCATGGCCGCGCCCGTCCAGGCAGCGATGGTGATCTGATCCATGTCGCGCAGAGCCTGAATACAGCGTTCGCCCAGGCGACGGTGGCGGCGGCGTACGGTGAGCAGCGGATGTTCATCGCGCTTCGCGGTCAGGTCCGCGCCGGAGTTGAAATGCTTTCCGGCACCGGTGAAGACCACGGCCCGGGCCTCCTCGTCATCGCGAAAGCTTAAAGCCGCATGCTCAATTTCCGCGATATGACGAACATTCAGCGCGTTGGCCTTTTCCGGCCGGTTGAAGGTCACGATGGCGATCCGGCCGCCCCGCTCTATCTTGATATGCTGGTAATCCATGGAATTGTTCCTTTCTTGCACTCTACGTCCAGCGAACCGTGTCGTCGCGGTCCTCGGCGCTTAGCAGTGTGGTGGTGTAGACGACGGTGTCGTCGCACAAGTCGTAGCGGCGGCTGAGTTGGCGGCGGACTTCCACCTCGGTCTCGCCTTGCGGGATCTTCGAACGTTCCCACATGGCCAGATCCGGGCGCCGAGTCAGCAGCAGACTGCGGCAACGGCCGGGATCTTCGTTCTGGCAACGCCACAGACCGATCACCTGGCTGTCGTAGGATGCCTCGAAGTTCGGCCAGGCGGCCGTGCAAAGATCCTGGAACTCCGACCAATGCCTTTCCGGCAGCTCGAACCAGCGAAAGGCGTAGTTGCCTTGCCGGCGGGGCGGCTCTGTACTCGACGGCCGCAGTGTCGGTATCATCGCATCGCTTTCGCAGGCCACGATATTCGGCATGGCGTCCAGCGCCTCCTCCGCCTCGGCCCCGGCGGCATCGGGCCACAGCGTCAAGACTGTCAGTTCATCACGGGGCCGGCCGATCTGGCTGCGCCAGACGCCGTAGACTTGGCCGCCGGGCAAGCCGTCCCTGATGATCCCATCGGCCACGCCCCGCCATTGCCGCGGCGCGGCCAGAACCCGGGTGTGGAGATAGGTTTCAATCATCAATCAATATCCCGGCTTCAGCCAATATCGCCCAATCTTTCAATCGCTCTACGACAATGAATCCTGCATCGCCGAACGACTGCCGCCGCCGGCCATCATGCCGCCGTCGATCACCAGCTCCGCACCATTAACATAGGATGACAACTCGGAAGCCAGATAGAGCACGCCGTTGGCAATTTCCGTTGGGTCGCCCGGCCGTTTCGCCACCGTGGCCGCCGCCAGGGTCTCGGGATTGATGGCGTTGGCCCCGCCGCTTAGACCGCCGGACGGTAATTTGGTCCAGATTGGCGTATCGATAATGCCGGGGTGGACTGAGTTGATGCGTACCTTCAGGCCCGCGTTGGCGCATTCCAGGGCGGCGGACTTGGAAAACAGGCGGACCCCGCCCTTGGAGGCGCTGTAGCCGGCCAATCCCGGTGAGCCGCGCAGACCCGCAACGGACGACATGATAATGATGGAACCGCCGCCCGATTGGTCAATCAGCGGGATGCCGTGCTTGGTACCCAGAAAGACGCCGTCCAGATTGAT
>JABIRL010000235.1 GCA_018667855.1 Rhodospirillaceae bacterium | reverse complement strand
GGTTCGGTCAGGTTCATGGTGCCGGTCCATTCCCCCGACATCATTTTGGGCACATAAAGCTGCTTTAGTTGCTCCGACGCGATGGACATGATGACGCTGGCCGCGCCCCCCGACAGCCCAATATAAGTGGACAGCGACAGGTTCGATGACATGGCCATCTCGCCAATTGCCAGGCCCAGCACGCCGGGCAGGCCCTGACCGCCCCATTCAGGCGACGAAGAGATGGCGTTCCAGCCACCGTCGTACCAGGCATCGAAAGCTTCCTTGAAGCCGCTGGGGGTGCGCACCACGCCATTTTCGAAGCGGCAGCCTTCCTCGTCCCCAACCTGGTTCAAAGGCGCCCAGATCTCCTCCGCGACCTTGGCGCCGCCGTCCAGGACGGCATCGATCAAGTCATCGCTGACATCGCCATAGCCGGGGATCTCGGTACAATCCGTGATGGCCAGCAGCTCGTTCAAGACAAAACGGAGTTCTCTAACCGGTGCGTTGTAACTGGGCATGGGATCTGCTCCCCAAATATTTGGTTTAAGGCGTCAGTTTAAGGCGTCAACGGTCCGCGGCCCAAGCCGCGACCGCATCCGCCAATATTTCAAAATCCGACATCTGGCAATAGACCTGTGCCGCGGCCCTGGCCCAAAGACGACCCGACCAGGCGATAATCGGAACTTCTATGTTATGTTTGTACAATAAATGGTCGCGCAAGGCTTCCGCTTCCTCTTTCCCGGGCGCAAGATTTTCGGGCAGGGGTGCGAGGCCCATGGATGCGGTCAACCAGCTGGGTGCGCCCGGGCCACCGCCGAAACGGTCGGCCAGAATTTGGGCGCCGCCCACGGCCAGGGCATGGTTGTAGTTCATTATTTCGTCGCCGCCGATGCGGTCGCGGAATTCCAGCGCCGCCGGCAGGCTGAGAAAGGGCGATGGATCGCGGGTACCGGTCCAGTCGAACTCAGCCGTGAAACCTTCGCCCAGGCGCCAGGAAATCACCGCCGGATGCAGATCCTGTTGCACCCGTGCATCGGCCCACAACACACCGCAGCCACGGGGCGCGAACAGCCATTTATGCAGGTTCGCGGCATACCATTCCGCGCCACAGCCGGGGATATCCAAATCGATGGTGCCGGGCGCATGGGCCCCGTCCACCAGAACCTGCGCGCCCGCGTCATGGCACAGATCCACCAGCTGCCTCAGGGGCAGCACGATGCCGGTTTCGGACGTGATGTGATCCAAAATGACGAGCCGGGTTTCCGTACTCAGGCCACTCTCAATCGCCGCGACCGCCTGGTCCTGATCCTGAATGGGAAATGGAATTTCCACCGTGACCAAGGTGGCGCCCGCCCTCTCACAAGCATACCGGGCTCCATTGGCCACTGCGCCATAGGTATGATCGGTGACCAGAACCTCATCGCCCGGCCCCAGATCGGCGGAGCGCAGGACAGCGTTTATCCCGGTGGTGGCGTTATCGGTGAAAACATAATCTTCACCGCGTCCGCCCAGCAGGGCGGCAACCCGGTCGGCGGCGGCGCGCAATCCGGGCTTCATGTCCCGCAGCATGAAACGGGCCGGGTGCGCCTCGATCCGTTGTTTGATGTCCCATTGCGCCGCCATGACCTCAACCGGCGTAACGCCCACGGTACCGTGGTTGAGATAGATCGCGCCGGCGTCCAGCGGCCACAGGGACCGCATACCATGGCCGTAGTCCGGCTTAGCCAACGCGACGGTCCCGCCCGGCCCAGTAGGTTTCCCGCAAGGCCTTTTTGTCCGGCTTGCCCAGGGGCGTCAGGGGTATGGCGTCCACGATATCCACCGATTTCGGCGCCTGCACCGCGCCTTTGGCATCGCGGACCCGCTGAATCAGAGACTGGATCAGGGCGTCGCTATCAATCTGGGTATTGGGACGGGGCACCACCACGGCCTTCACCGCCTCGCCCCACCTATCATCGGGCACGCCGATGACGGCGGCCATGGCCACGGCGGGATCAGTGGTGATAACGTCCTCCACCTCCCGGGGGAAGATATTGAAGCCGCCGGAAATGATCATGTCCTTCTTGCGATCAACGATATAGAGGTAGCCGCGGTCATCGGCCCAAGCCATGTCGCCGGTATGAAGCCAACCGTGGGCCAGGGTTTCCGCCGTCTGCTCCGGCCGGTTCCAATAATTGTCCATGACCTGGGGCGCCTGGGCGCAGATTTCACCGACCTCGCCTTTTCCGACGGGCTGACTGTCATCGTCCAGCAGCGCCACATGGACCGAGGTGCAGGGATTGCCGCAAGCGGCGAACAGGTCGGGATCGTCCTTGTTGTGATCGGCCCGGCGCAAAACGGTCAGGGGGTAGCCTTCGGTCTGGCCGTAAAGCTGGCAAAACACCGGTCCGATGCGTTCGAGGCCTTCGAGCAATCGGGTCGGCGACATGGGCGCGGCACCATACATCAGCAATTCCAGGCTGGAGAGATCAGCATCGTCCAATTTCGGATGATCCAGCAATATGTTGACCATGGTCGGCACCATCAGCACGGCGGAAATCCGCTCCGCCCCCATGGCGTCCAGCACGGCGTCGGGGTCAAAGCCATGCTGCATATGCACCCGGCCGCCCCGCAGCAAGGTCGGCGGGATCTTTGTGCCGCCTACATGGGAGATCGGCGCGACGGCGAGATAGACGATATCTTCCGGCCATTCGAAGTCCGCCATGACGGCGTTGATCATGGCCACATAGGAATGATGCCGGCGCATGGCGCCCTTGGACTTGCCCGTGGTGCCGCCCGTGTAGCCCAGCATGGCATCGTCGTTTGGCTGCGCCAGCAGGACCGGGGAAACCGCGCCCACCGCCTCGGCGCCAGCACGAAGATCCAGACCATATTCGGCCGGCCCCAAGGTGAATACCTGTTTCAGACGTTCCGTCGCCGCCGCCAGCTGGGCGCCGCGTTCGAGATAGTTTTCCGTATCCACCAACAGAAAATCGATCTCGCCGTCTTCCAGAATGAACTGCTGATCCTCATACGCGCCTAGCGGATGCAATGCAGTGATACATAGGCCCAACGCCTGGGCCGCGAAGCCGGCCAGCAAGGCGTCTGCCCGGTTGGCGTTCAGCAAGGCGATGCGTTGGCCGCGCCGCATGCCCGCCCCTTGCATGACGGCCTGATAGCGGCCGACCAGCTCCAGACTTTGGGCGTAGGTGAAACTGCCGCCATAGCCGCTGAAGGCAACCTTGTCGCCCCATCGGGCCAGGGCGCGCAGCATTAGCCCGGCGGTGGTCAAACCTTGGTACAGATCGGACATCGCGCTTTCCCTCAGGTCACGGTCAGGCTGGTTCGTCCGAGGCCATCGACTTCCTTGACCATGTGATCGCCGGGCTGCAGCCATTTCGTGGCTACGATGGAGCCGGTCAGAACCACATCGCCGGCCCGCAGCATGGTGCCCCGTTGGTTCAGGTTATTGGCCAGCCAGGCCAGAGGCACCAGTGGATGACCCAACGCATCGCCGCCAACGCCCTGGCCCACCACCTCGCCATTGATCAGCATGCGGCCCGC
>JABIRL010000234.1 GCA_018667855.1 Rhodospirillaceae bacterium | reverse complement strand
TGTCTCGGCGGGCCCCATGCCGCAGATCGGTTCGTCCAACAAAAGCAGTTTCGGTTCCGTCGCCAAGGCGATACCGATTTCAAGAAGCGCAATATCGCCGTAGGACAGGTTTGCGGCTTCCTGATTGGCGAATTGCGTCAAGCCAAGTTCCTCACACAACTGGTCAGCCACCTGATTGGCCCGGCTCGATGCGCTGGCTCGCTGAAACGGCTTGAAAACGCCATCACGGGATTGCGCGGCGATCCACAGGTTTTCACGCACGGTCATGCCGTTGAAGACGCTCTTAATTTGAAGTGTCCGGGCCAATCCTAGCTTGCTGATTTCATGAACCGGTTTGTTGGTAACATCTTGGCCCAGAAACTTAACGCGGCCGGCAGACGGCGGCAGGATACCGGTGATGACATTGAACAGTGTCGTTTTGCCGGCGCCATTGGGGCCGATAATCGCGGTCAATTTTCCGCTTTCGACGTGTGCGTTCACGCCATCCAGTGCCGCCAATCCGCCGAAATGTTTTTCAATGTTCTCGATTTCAAGAATTTGGGTCGGAGACATGATGACTATTCGCCCCCCTCTTTAGACTGTTTCCCATTGGCGGATTTATCGAAGACCCGGTTGATCATGCCCGTCCATAGACCGCCCAAACCCTTTGGCGCGAATATCACCACCACGATAACGATGACGCCGACCACGATTAGGTAGTGCTCCCAGATATCGGACAACTCCTCGCGCAGGGCGATCAGCAACGTGGTCCCGACGACAGGCCCCAGCAGAGTGCCGACACCGCCGATAATGGCCCAGACGACGGCCTCGCCGGAAACATGATAGAACATGTAGGTGGCCGAGGCGTAGCGCCCGAAGAATGCAAATAGGCACCCTGCTACACCAGCAACAAAGCCCGCGATAACGAAAGCCGTCAGGCGAATCATATAGACGTTGAGACCAATTAAGGTCGCGCGCATGTCGTTCTCTTTGACCGTCATGAAGGCCCGGCCCAAAGGGCTTTTCAAGATCACGTCCATCAACGTGTAGCAGGCCCCTACCATCAGAACGATAAAGTAATATTGGATTGTCGGATCGGTCAGGGAGATTGCCGTCTCCTCGCCGAACGAGAAAATCGGCGGCATGGTGAACGACAGGCCGTCATCGCCACCGGTCAACGGCTTCCATGACAATGCCGTGAAGTAGAAGATCAACGAGAAAACAACGGTGATGATGGCGAAATAATGCCAGGTCAGGCGAACCGCCAGGAATCCCGTAATCAGCGCCATCGTCGTTGAAAGGAGGATTCCAAAGCCAAAGGCCGGCCAGAACCCGAGGCCGATTTTAGCGACGCCGATGGCTACCCCGTACATGCCCATCCCGAAGAAAAGGGCCTGGCCGAATGACAACAGACCCACATATCCAAACAGCAGGTTGACACTGGCCGCCAACAGCGACCAGATCAACATCTCCGAATAGATATCAACCCAGAACTCGTCGACAAACACAGGAAGAATCCAAGGCGCGAGTAGTGTGAACAGGACGACTGCGGCGATACCAAAGCGGTTTATCTTATCGGGTGTCACCGGGTTGCCCCCGCGAATATTCCGTGGGGCCGGATCAGCAGGACGATGCTCATCAGGCACAAGGACCCAATCCGCGCGATGGTCGGATCAGCGAAACTAGCCATGACGCCCTCGAAGAAGGCCAGCATGACGGCCGCTGCGACCGTACCTTCGAGATTTCCCAACCCACCAATGATCACGGCCATGAAGCAAAACGGCAGGATATCCACGCCGGCTTGAAAATCGACCGTCGTGATGGGTGCCGCCACGACGCCGCCAAGCGCGGCCATCGCGAATCCAAGGGCAAAAGTGATCATGTAGACTTTGCGGGCCGGAATGCCCATGGCGGTTGCCGTCTCCGGATCGTATCGCACGGCCCGCATCCAGGTGCCCATTTTGGTGCGATGTAGGAATCCGAAAAAAAGAAGGATCGCCGCAATTGAAACTACGGCAGCAAACAATCGATAGATTTCGTATTCAAGGCCAAACATCTGAATTGTCGATTGGATCGGCGGCACCAATCGAGTCGGGGCTGCGCCGAATGTGGCCCGAACGCCTTCTTGCAGCATAATGGATAATCCAAAAGTGGCCACAATGGACAGGGCAGCGGCATTCTTGATTGGCTGGATGACTGTATATTCAATCACCACGCCCATGGCGAAGCCGATGATCGGCACGATCAAAAAAGCCAGCCAGTAATTACCCGATGTATCGAGGACAAACC
>JABIRL010000233.1 GCA_018667855.1 Rhodospirillaceae bacterium | reverse complement strand
CCATAGCCGCCAACGCCGGCGACCACGCCGGCCACCAGATGCCGGGTCTTGGCGTCCTCCGGCGCGCCAAAGCGCAGGGCATTCATATTGGCGACGGGCCGCGCGCCCATGGTGAAGACGTCGCGCAGGATACCGCCCACGCCGGTCGCCGCGCCCTGGTAGGGTTCGATGAAGGAGGGGTGGTTATGGCTCTCCATCTTGAAGATCGCCGCCTTGCCGTCGCCGATATCGACGACGCCGGCGTTCTCGCCGGGGCCGCAGATCACCCACGGCGCCTCGGTCGGCAGGGTCTTGAGCCAGAATTTGGATGACTTGTAGGAGCAATGTTCGGACCACATGACCGAAAAAATGCCCAGCTCGGTCAGGTTCGGCTCGCGATCAAGGACGTTCAGGATAGTGCGGTACTCATCGTCGGACAAACCATGTTCGGCGACAATTTCCGGTGTAATGATGGGTTCGTTGCGCAAAATCGAATGCCTCAGGATAGTGCCGCGACCAGGCTTTGCAGCAGGCCCAGGCCATCGGTGCCGCCGTGCAGGCCGTCGGCGGCCCGCTCCGGATGGGGCATCAGGCCCAGGACAGTCTTGCGGTCATTGAATATTCCGGCGATGTCGTCGACGGAGCCGTTGGGGTTGTCATCGTCATAACGGAAGGCGATCTGGTCCCGTTCCCGTAGCGCCGCCAGGGTTTCCGGTTCGGCGAAATATTGGCCATCGTGGTGCGCCACGGGAATACGCAGGACCGCGCCTTGTTCGTATTGGCTGGTAAAGGGCGTTTGGCTATTTTCGACCCTGATTTGGACGTCACGGCAGACAAATTTCAGACCGGCATTGGGCAGCAGGGCGCCCGGCAGCAGGCCGGTTTCCGTCAGGATCTGAAAGCCGTTGCAGATACCCAGTACCGCGACGCCTTGTTTGGCGCGGGCCACCACCTCGCGCATGATGGGAGAGCGGGCGGACATGGCGCCGCTGCGCAGATAATCCCCATAGGAGAAGCCGCCCGGCAGCACGATCAGGTCCGTCGGCGCCAACTCGCTGTCGCCGTGCCAGGCCATTTCGACCGGACCGCCGATACAGTTGCTCAAGGCGACCTGAACATCGCGATCACAGTTCGAGCCGGGAAAAACAACGACAGAAGCTTTCATCTTGGACTAATCGTCTTCAA
Source organism: Rhodospirillaceae bacterium (assembly GCA_018667855.1). Classification (GTDB taxonomy): domain Bacteria; phylum Pseudomonadota; class Alphaproteobacteria. Next base: position 4,832 of record JABIRL010000233.1, on the reverse strand, counting down.
ATTCGATGGCGTAATTTTCGATCACCGTGTTGGCGAGAAGCTTCTCGCACATCTCTTCAACGGACTTGCGTGCGGCCTCGGCATCGTCTTCGGTCAATTCAAGCTCGATCAGCTTGCCTTGGCGAACTTCGCCCAGACCGGTGAAGCCCAGGTTGGCTAAAGTCAGACCAATGGCCTTGCCCTGCGGATCCAGGACGCCGGTTTTCAGGGATACATGCACACGCGCCTTCATTACTGCATCGCCTCCGGGCCTTTCATATCGGGCGGCCCGCTCTCGGGTAGAATACCCAGACGCCGGGCAACCTCCTGATAGGCTTCTGCCACACCGCCCAGGTCGCGGCGAAAGCGATCCTTGTCCAGCTTTTTATTGCTGCGGATATCCCATAGGCGGCAGCTGTCGGGGCTGATCTCGTCCGCCAGCACCGTGCGTACATCTTCTTCCGAATACAGACGGCCGAACTCGATCTTGAAATCCCCCAGCCGAATGCGGACACCGGAAAACAAGCCATACAGGATATCGTTGATTCGCAGCGCCAGGGACATCATGTCATCGATTTCCGGCGGCGTGGCCCAGCCGAATGCGGTGACGTGTTCTTCCGATACCAGCGGGTCGCCCAGGTCATCGGATTTATAGCAAAATTCCACGATGGAACGGGGCAGCGGCGTGCCTTCGGGAATACCGAGGCGTTTGGATATTGAGCCGGCGGCGACGTTACGCACAATAACCTCGACCGGAATAATCTCGACTTCCCGGATCAACTGCTCGCGCATATTCAGGCGGCGTACGAAATGGGTCGGGATGCCGATTTCGCCCAGCCTCAGCATGATATATTCGGAAATCCGGTTATTCAGGACGCCTTTACCCGTAATCTGGCCTTTTTTTTCGTTATTGAAGGCCGTGGCGTCGTCCTTGAAATACTGCACTAAAGTGCCCGGTTCCGGCCCTTCGTAAAGGACTTTCGCCTTGCCTTCGTAGACTTTTCTACGCCTGGCCATGGTAACCTCAAATTCAAGGGGCGGTGATTTTCAAGGCACGATATTGGCCCCTCACCGAAGGCTTCGAGATATAGCCGATTAGGGGCGGCAAAACAACGCATCATCAGTGGAAGGGACGGCCAAATATTCGGCAACAAGAGGAATTTTTCCAATAATTCCCAGCCGCGGCAGCCAATCCAATCGGTCATCGGCCATCCATCAAGAAGAATTCATCGCTGAATAGCAATTTTCCCCCTTGACCTTCCCGCAGGGGGAAAGGTCATATACGCGACAATCAATGGGGAAAACTTGATGTCATGCGATACGTCCTCTGGTCAGTAACGACAGCCGTGGTTGTTGTTTTTGCAATGCTCGCGAGCCAAGGCGCGGGCGTTAGCATGGATCCATTGTCGCCTATCCAAAAGGTTCTGCAATTAAGCCACGATCAAAGTGTTGATCAGAATTTCGGTCATGGTCACGAACACGGCCAGCGACACCAACACCAACACCAACAGGGTGGTACGGACCGGAATGGCTGCGATGGCCAGGCCGGCCATTGCGTACCCGGTGTTTCAGGGCTCATGGCGGGTGGGCCAGGACAGCTTATACAGCTGCAGGCGAATATGGCGCCGGGTTTGAACTATCTGTTGTACGCCGGCGTGCCAATGCCGCCCCTTGTGCCACCTCCGGAATCTGCCTGAAACGGCCTGAATTGGGTTTCTGTTCCCTGATATAGGGAGCGCCGGGGAGATGAATTCCCGATGGCGCGGCAGCGTCCGACACTGACCCAACGACAACTGTAAATCCAATTTCATTGAATTGGCCCGTCCCGTCGACAGGCGGCATTTCACGGGCTTTGCGTGGCGGCTTGAAGATGGCTGCAAATAGGAGAAAATATGATGATACCGACAAACGCGAGACCTAAATTTCTGGCTGCCGCCTTTGCTTTCAGTTTAGCCGCCAACGGCGGTTTGGCCGTGGCGGCGGGGTCCCATTCGGGTGATCATGGCGCCAAGAAGGAACATGGCCATTCCGAGGGACATGGCGCCAAGAAAAAGGAGAGCCATGATGGCGGTCATGGTGGAGGACATGGTCATGCCATGGCAATCGGCGAGCCCGGCGTCGCGGCGAAAGTCGACCGCACCATCACCATCACCATGAGCGATAATTACTTTGAACCGGAAGAGATCAAAGTCAAGGAAGGCGAGACCATCCGCTTTGTCGTCATCAACAAAGGGGAATTTCTGCACGAATTCAATATTGGCACCGAAGACATGCATGCCGCGCACCAAAAGGAAATGGCCATGATGGCGGAGCACGGCATGATCACGCCAACCGGTGTCGATCATGACAAGATGAAAATGGATCATGGCGACGGCAAATTGATGATGGCCCATGACGACCCCAACAGTGTTTTGTTGGCGCCCGGCAAGAAGGGCGAGGTGATCTGGCGTTTCACGAAAAAGACCGATCTGGAATTCGCCTGCAATGTGCCCGGACACTACGATTCCGGCATGATGGGCCCGATCGAGTTCAAACACGGCCACTAGACCAAGATTTTACTCAATTGGAGTTCTTTCCCATGCGCAAAACAATTTGTGCCGCATTTCTTGCCGCCATTGTCAGTTCAACGGCAACCGCCGGAACATACAACCTGACGGTCGACAATGTTGTCATCGACACTGGAAATTTTAAGAAACAGGGCATCGGCTACAACGGCGCTTCGCCGGGCCCCGTCCTGCGTTTCGACGAAGGTGAAGACGTCACGATCAATGTGACCAACAACCTGGATGTCATGACGTCGATCCATTGGCACGGCCTGATCCTGCCATATCAACAGGACGGCGTACCCACCATCAGCTATGACGGCATCAAGCCGGGCGAGACCTTTACCTATAGGTTTCCCATAAAGCAGTCGGGAACCTATTGGTTTCACAGCCATTCAGGTTTCCAGGAACCCGATGGTGCCTATGGCGCCATTGTCATCAAGCCCAAGGGGAGGGAGCCCTTCCGCTACGACCGGGAATACGTGGTGCAGCTGACAGACAGCCACCCCCATGCCGGGGACCGTATCATGCGGAACCTGAAAACCATGCCGGACTATTACAACCGGCAGCAACAAACCCTTGGCGATTTCCTGGACGACATCAACAAGAATGGTTTCGACGCCACGCTGGCCGACCGCATGGCATGGGGCGACATGCGAATGATGGCGGCAGATATTGAAGATCTGCAAGGCTTCACGCCGCTGATCAACGGCAAGGGCCCGGCGCAAAACTGGACCGGTATCTTCAAGCCGGGGGAGCGCATCCGCCTGCGCTTCATCAATTCATCCGCCATGACCTATTTCGATATCCGTATTCCGGGTCTGAAGATGCTGGTGGTCAATGCGGACGGCAATAACGTCCAGCCGATCAAGGTCGATGAATTCCGCATTGCCGTGGCGGAAACCTATGACGTGATCGTGCGACCGCGGAAAGACCGTGCCTTCACTATCTTCGCCGCCTCCATGGGCCGTTCCGCCTTTGGCAGGGGCACCTTGGCGCCTCGCATGAATGTAGCTGGTGATACGCCTGACCTGGCTGAACCTCCCTTGCTGACCATGGCTGACATGGGCATGGCCCATGAAGGCATGGACCACGGCGCCATGGCCGGTATGAACCATTCAAAGATGAAAATGCCCGGCCAAAGCCAAGGTGACGGCAAAGGCGAGGCAATGAAGATGGATCATTCCAAAATGAAGGGCATGGACCATTCGAAGATGGCGGGTATGAACGCAGCCAAGACCGATCCCTTTTATGCGTCCGGCTCCGGCCTCATGCCAACGGCGGCGGGGGGCGGAAAATTTCTCTCCTACAAAGATCTCAAGGCACAGCGGCCGCTATACAAACTCCGCAAGGCGACGCGGGAGATTGAGTTGCGGCTGACCGGCAATATGGAACGCTACATCTGGTCCATCAACGGCAAGAAGTATCAGGACGACGAGGAAATTCGCCTTCGTTACGGCGAACGGGTGCGTTTCAAGTTCGTCAACGAGACCATGATGAGCCATCCCATGCACCTGCACGGCATGTGGACGATTCTCGACAATGGCTCGGGCAAATGGAATCCGATCAAGCACGTGGTCAGCGTGGCGCCGGGCACCACGGTCTATACCGAAACGGAAGTTGATGCACCGGGTCAATGGGCCTTTCACTGCCATCTCTCCTATCACGCCAGGGCCGGCATGTTCCGCAGGGTCGTGGTTGAAGGCGGCCCCAAAACCGCCGACGCCACCGCCTCACAATCGCTTAACGAATAGGGATCAAGTATCGTGAAAAGACATTTAAATGCCGCCATTTTGATCGCCATATTCGCGTTCTCGAACTTAGCCGGTCAGGTGCAGGCTCAGGAAAAGGCGTTATTTTTCCATGGTTTGCAGTTTGAGGAACTTGAATATCGTTGGGGGGACGAGGACGAGGACCTACTCGCCTGGAATGGCGATGGCTTCGTGGGCACCGATGAGTTGAAGCTGCGTTGGCTGGGCGAGGGTGAATACGACCGTAACGCGCGACTATTCGAAAACCTGGAAAACCGGATTGTCCTGCAAAAACCCATATCGACCTTCTTTGATATCAAGGCTGGTGTCCGGGCTGATACGCCAGATGGTCAGGACCGTTGGTACGGTGTCTTGGGCTTCGCCGGGCTGGCGCCGCAATGGTTTGAGATCGATGCCGATTTATTCGTCAGCGAAACCGGCGATACCTCTGTCCGTCTGGACGTGGAGTACGAACTGCTGTTGACGAATTATCTGATCCTGACGCCGTCGGTCGAGGCCAATGTCGCATTCTCCGCCGACCGGGAAATCGGCGTCGGCT
>JABIRL010000232.1 GCA_018667855.1 Rhodospirillaceae bacterium | reverse complement strand
CGGCATGGTGGTCGTCACTATCAATTATCGCCTGGGCGTCCTCGGTCTGCTCTCGCACCCATGCCTGCGCGATGGCGAGACCGGCTATGACGGAAATTGGGGATTCTTAGATCAGATCGCGGCCCTGGAATGGGTCAACCGCAACATCGCCCAATTCGGCGGAGACGCGGATAATGTCACTATCGTCGGCCTTTCGGCGGGCGGCGGCAGTGTCGGGGCCCATTGTATCTGTCCCCGCTCCCGCCCCCTGTTCCGTCGCGCCGTGGTGCAAAGTTCGTCGCCGCTGCCGACGCCGCGATCCGATCATGACGCGGCCGCCGCGACCTTGCTGGAAGAGCTGGGCATCGAAGGCACCGGGGCTGCCCTGCGGGCCGTCAGTGGCGAAGCGATCCAGGCGGCGCAACCGGGCTGGATGGCGAAACTGCAAAACGGCCGCACCGCGCCCCGGCCCATGTTGGATGGCGATCTGCTGCCCTATTGGCCGGATGAAGCCATGGCGGCCGGCCTGATGGACGGTCTCGACCTATGGGTCAGCTACGCCCGAGACGAGGCCACGGTGTTCGCCATGGCCATGGCGCCCGACGCCATTCCAAAAACCGACGAACAGCTGGGCGGCCTGCTGGCCAAGGCGGGCCTGGACGGCGAGGCCATGATCAGCGCCTATCGTGAGGCGCGCCGGGATCGGGATGAAGCAGCGGATACCTGGGATCTGTGGATCGCGCTGCAGACAGACCGTCTGATCCGGGTGCCGTCGGTCAACTTTCTGGCCGATCACGCAGCGCGCGGCAACAACGCCTGGGCCTGTGTGATTACCCGGGAATGCGACTGGAAGCCTCCGATGCTGGACGACCGCATTCTGGGTGCGACCCATGTCATCGACATGCCCTTAATGTTCGGCAGTCTGCACGCCACGCCGGAGCTGGAGCGTCTGGTCGGCACCGCGCCCGGCGTCGACGAATTGGCAGCAGTGGTTCAGGATGCCTACATCGCCTTTGCCCATACCGGCAGCCCGGCCATTGAGGCCTTGTCGGATTGGCGGCCTTATGATGGTGAACGTCGCGCCACCATGCAGCTGGGGCCGGAGCTGGTATCGGTAGATGATCCCAGGGGCGCCGAACGAAAATTGATGGCCGACGCCCTGGCTTAATCCGCCGCTTCCAAGTGGCCATCCCATAGGTCGATGAGGACGCAGTCCTTTGGCGACGCGTCAGGCCCCCAGAGCTCCCGCGCCGGGAAATTAACGCTGTAGATATGTTGTCCCACCCGGTGTCCTTGTCCCTTGGCGTTTTCGTCCGCGAAGACAAAGACGCCGTGGTCACGTTCGACAATGCCGCATTTACCGCGCGCGTAACGAGGTGCCCTGGTGTGACCGGCGGGGTGATTATTCAGGACCCGGACGCTGTCGCCGATCTTGAATTTCGCCGGCGCATCATCTTCATCTTCCACGGTGAAATTATCACCGCGGCGCAGAATGGCGGTAACCTGATCGGCGTGCATGACCCGTTCGGCCAGATCCTCGGGCAAGGGCTTCAATGATTGACCGCTGGTCAGCTCTTCGGCCGTGATCAAATCCGCCTCAACCAGCAATTTCTCCAGCCCTACCAGCCAAGTCTGATAGTAACTGTTGCGCAGATATTGTTCGGGCGGTTGGTTCTCGCGGGCGTGGCGAGAGATATCGATGTTCCACTTGCCCATGGCGCCCGAGGCCAGGGTCAAGGCCATCACCCGGCGCTGCCATTCGTGATGGAAAACCGGCTCGTTGTCCTCCGCTTCGATGGGACCAAGACCGTGCATGCCGCCGAGATCATGGGCTCCATTCATTTGGAAACCTCCGGCATGGGTGCCGGCACCACTTCGACGCCGATCATTGAATTGCGGGTGACCAGGACCGCCAATTCTTCCGCGCCCATCCCTTCGGTCCCGTCAGGCTGTTGCGGCAACACCAGATAACGCAGTTCCGCCGTGCTGTCCCAGACCCGAATGGCGACATCCTCGCCCACCTCGGTACCGAATTCAGCCAACACACCGCGCGGATCCATGACGGCGCGGGACCGATAGGGGGCCGACTTGTACCAGGTCGGCGGCAAACCCAGCACCGGCCAGGGATAACAGGAGCACAATGTGCAAACCACCAGGTTATGGGTCCCTGGCGTATTTTCCACCACGTACATATGTTCGCCTTGGCGGCCGGTATAGCCCATATCGGCGATCGCGGCGGTGGCATCGCGCAGCAGCCAGACCTTGTATTTCGGATCGGACCAGGCCCGCGCGACCACACGGGCGCCGTTCTGGGGCCCGACCTTTTCTTCGTAGGTTTGGATCAGGGCATCCAGGGCCGCCGGGTCGACCATGCCCTTGTCCACCAACAGGGATTCCAGACTGCGGACTCGCAGCTCCGTATCGCTCAAATGGCTATGATCAGAATGGTCGGTCATATGGCCTCCGCTCAAATGCAGGTTTCGACGATGGGCCAGAAGTCGGCAGCCGTCAACGAGGCGCCACCAACCAGGGCGCCGTTCACATTCGCCACCGCCATCAGTTCAGCGGCATTCGACCCCTTGACCGAGCCGCCATACAGCAGCTGCATGGCGGCGCCATCGTCTCGGAAACGGCGGCGTAATCGGCTTCGAATGGACGCATGAACTTCGGCCACATCCTCAACCGTCGGCGTCAACCCGGTGCCGATTGCCCAGACCGGTTCATAGGCGACCACCGTGTTCTTGGCGGTGCTGCCCTTGGGCAACGAGTCCGCCAATTGCTTGCCGATCACCTTCAAGGTCTGTCCGCGCTTTCGTTCCGCCGCCGTCTCGCCGACGCAAATAATTGCGCGCAAACCGGCGCGGTGGGCGGCCTCAGCCTTAGCGCGGACCTCGCGGCTGCTTTCCCCGTGATCAGCCCGGCGTTCGGAATGGCCGACGATGACATAGGCGCAGCCAGTGTCCTTCAGCATCGATGCGGAGATATCACCGGTGTGCGCACCGCCTTCGTTGCCGTGGCAATCCTGTCCGCCGATGGCAATGTGGCTGCCCTTCATGGCATCCCGTAATGGCGCGAGAAGCGTCGCCGGGGGACAAACCAGCACATCGCAGCCGGGTTTGCCGTGCTTTTTCATGGTCCGCGCCAGATTCCTCGCCTCGCGCAGTCCAGCCGATTTCAAGCCGTTCATTTTCCAATTGCCGGCGATCAGGGGGCGTATCTTTGCGGCCATCGTGGTTTTCCTTGTTACAAACGTTTGTTGTTCAAGATGTAGCAGATATTCCGAAGCACGGGTAATATCAAAGGTTCTTGATGGGCACTTGCCCATGGGGCGCACGGTTTCTATGATGCCGCGCCGTTTCGGTAGGCTTAGCTGGGCCGTCGAAGCATTGGAATATGGACAAATAGGTTGGAGCGGATAACAGCATGTTGAACGCCTTACGTGAAAGCTCCGGCTCTTGGGTCGTCAAAATTTTCCTGGGCCTGCTGGTGCTCAGCTTCGCGGCCTGGGGTATTGGCGATATATTCCGCCTGCAGCCCGATGCCGCCGTGGTCACGGTCGGCGATACCAAGGTTACCGGCTATGAATTCCTCAATGATTTCAACCGCCAGGTCCGGCGCATGCAACGCAGCCTGGGACCCACATTCGATACCCAACAGGCCCGGCAACTGGGCATGGTGGATCAGGTCATCCAACAGTCCGTGACGCGGGCGCTTTATGACCAGGAAGTTGCGGCATTGGAATTGACCATGTCGGACAGTGACATCGCCGCCTGGATCCGACAGTCATCGACCTTCAAGAACAGTTTCGGCCGATTTGACAAACTGCGGTTCGAGCAGGTCATCGCCCAGAACGGCTTCAATGAACAAAGCTATATTGCCGCTTCGCGCCGGGATCTATCGCGGGAGCAGCTGTTTTCCTCGATCACCGGCGGCACGCGGGCTCCGGATCCCGTGATCAAGGCGTTCTTCCAATACCAGCAGGAAATTCGCCTGTTCGAGGTTCTAAGCCTGCCCTACGATAAAGTTACCGACTTCACCGCCCCGAATGAGGCCGATCTGAACGCCTATCATGAGGCCCACAAGGATCAGTTCATGGCGCCGGAATACCGCGCCGTATCCTATCTGACATTGCAGCCGGAACATCTGTTGGACGAAACCCTGGCCACCGAGCAGGAAGTGACGGACGCTTATGAAGCCCGCCTGAATGAATTCACCACGCCCCCCAGCCGCGAGGTCGAACAGATCGTCGTCGGGGAAGAGGCCGCTGCCCGCAAAATAGCCGGCCGCCTGAAAGATGGCGGTGGCTTTTACGCGGTTGCCCAGGAATTGGCCGATATGGACAAGGCCACCGTGCAACTGGGCCGCATGTTGAAGACTGATTTGCCGGACGAAACAGCCGATCACGTGTTCGCGCTTTCTGATGGCCAGATTGGCGAGCCAGTGGAAAGCGGATTGGGCTGGCATATTTTTCGTGTACAAAATATCAACGAAGGCGGCCGCAAACCCCTGGCCGAGGTGCGCGCGCGGCTGGTCCGTGACGTGAAATTGGAAAAGGCGGCCGAAGCCATTTTCGAGCTGGCCAACAAGGTCGAGGATGAACTGGCCGGCGGTTCGTCCATCAGGGAAATCGCCGAAGCATTGAATCTGAACCATGGCGTCATTGCCGCCGTCGACAGCCGGGGTCGAGGCCGAGATGACCAGCCCGTGGCCGGTCTGCCCAAGGCGCCGGAATTCGTCGGTGAAGCTTTCACCGTCCAGCCGGGCGATGAGGGGCAATTAAAGGAGTCCCGCAACGGCGGCTATTTCCTGGCCCAGGTGGATAAAATCTTCGAGACCGCCCTGAAACCCATCGGCGAAGTCCGCGACGAAGTGCGCAAGGCTGTCGTGGCCGAGCGGCGGGCCAAGGCCGGCGCGGCGCAGGCAGGCAAGATCGCGGTCGAGGCGCGCACCGGAAAACCCCTGACCGAACTGACCAGAGCGGGATTTTCAACCTTCGCGACCTTGAGACCCATGACCCGGCAACAAGCGTCGGGTGACAGCAATTTAGGCGGCGAACTGGCGACCAAATTATTCGGGCTCGGCAAAGGTGGCGTCGTCGAAGGGCCGGCATTGAATGGTAACGGCCATTCCGTGGTGCGTCTGGTAAGCATTACCCGGGCCGACCCCAAATCGGACGAAAAGACCCTCAAGCGCCTTGATCAATACGTCCGTTCCTCAATGACGGACGATATCATGGCGCAATACCGGGCTGCCTTGCGGCAAAAGTATAATGTTGAAATCAACGACCGGATCATTGACGCCCTGTTCGACGAGTTGAACGTACGCGGATAAAGCCCATTCAAACGACGTTGAATTGCCATGCGACCTGACGTCATAGATTTAAGAGAATTTTACACCACCCGCCTTGGCCAGGTGGCACGTAAGCTGCTGCGCTATCGTATTCGCCAGTTATGGCCCGATGTCAGTGACATGGACGTATTGGCGCTGGGCTACCCCTCTCCCTATCTGCAGCAATTTCAGGGCGAAGCGCGGCGGGTCCTGGCCTTCATGCCGGCGCAACAGGGGGTGCACCGCTGGCCCGTCCGCGACCGCAACCAGGTGGCTTTGGTGGACGAGATGGAACTGCCCCTGCCCGATGCCAGTATCGACCGGGTTTTGCTGATACACGGCCTGGAAAATGCCGAACAGGCGGGCCCGTTACTGCGCGAGATTTGGCGGGTGTTGGCCTCTGGCGGGCGACTATTGGTCGTGGTGCCAAACAGACGCGGCATCTGGGCCCGCATGGAGCGTACGCCATTCGGTCAAGGCCATCCCTATAGCCCTCGTCAATTGTCACGCCTGTTGCGCGATAACCTGTTTCTGCCCGGCGAACGGGCCTCCGCCCTGTATATTCCTCCCGTCGCCTCGCGCATGTTGCTGCGCACCGCGGGGGCCTGGGAAAACCTCGGCCATCGCTGGGGTAACGCTTTTGCCGGCGTGTTGCTGATGGAAGCGGACAAACAGATCTATGCCGTGCCCGCCACCAAGCGCCGCCGCCGCCCCATTGCGCTGCCCTTGCCGGCCCCGCCCACGGGCGCGGTTGGCTTGACCGGTGCCGGACACCATGCAAGGTTCGATCAGGGCAACGCGCCATTGCGCCGATCCGGGCAGAAGCCGACCTTTCGAGGGAGAAATCGCTGATGCGTACTTTATTTTTTGCCGCCTTTGCGTCGTTGGGTTTAATTGCCACGGCCTCGCCAGCCATCAGCGCACCGCAGATGATGGGCCTGGTTGCTTCCAACGCTGCCGTGCCGCTGCAATGTCAACGAGGCGATTGTTTCGCGGAATTGACGGCATTTTGCCTGCAGCCGGAACGGGCCTCGCCGGTGCAGGGCACGGCCTACCGCATGCATGATCCATCGCGTCTTGTCGCCTTTGCCACCACCAAGGACGGCCGCCGGATAGAGTTGGACGCGAAACAGCATTTGGAGATTAAGGCGGAGCGCAGCCATGTGGCCGTCCGCATCGGCATGTCGTCGCGGACCATGGCCCGTCTGGGCCTGCGGCAGGTGCATATCAAGGTAGCCCGCAACGCGACCCTGGTGCCGCTTTCCATACAAGGCGATAAATCCCCCTTGCAAGCGGATGAAATCGTCGCCGGCGCCGGTCCCATGCGGACCATCGGCGCGTCCTATGTGGATCAGGAGCAGCACTGGATGCCCGTGGCACGCATGACCAACCGCCTGATCAACGCACTGCCTCCCGGCGGCCGGGTCAGCGAACAACGGCGGAGCGGACTATGGGATGCGGTCATCGGCCCGGATGGTTTCGCCCAAACGCCGCCCGGGACAGATCAACGCCTGCGCGGGGTGTACGAGCAATGCCAACAGGCGGTTGCCGTCGGCCGGCTGCCCAGCCTGCGCCGCTGCCTGGAAGGCAAACACGACAGCATGGTCGGAACCCTTAACAACCGCTATTGGTACGCCATCAAAAGCGGTAGTTAGGTCTTAATCAGCCGCGATCCGGGTCGGGCGCGGCAGCAATTGGCCGCCGCAATTGGGGCAGATCCCCCGCACGTTGTCACCGCAGCTTTGGCAGAATGTACATTCATAGGAACAAATCAGCGCCGCGCCGCTATCAGGCGGCAGGGCAGTTTGGCAGCGTTCGCATTCGGCTCTCATTTCCAGTGCCATGACGGAAGAAACCTTTTTCTTTGCGCCCCGGGGATTCTAAAACCGCTTCGAAGCACCGATCGAGATGGCCCAGTTGGTATAGGTGTAATTCAAGAATTTTGAATCCACCACCGATCGTGCCACGGTCGAGGTGGCGGACCAGCCCTTCCGCAGCGGCACCGACGTCAGTAATGTGCCGCGAAGCTCGTTGTCCCGGCGTTTTTGAAACGAATCAACAGCTTCGTCCGGGGCGTGGTAACTGCTGTATATGACCGTTCCCGTCAACGATGTGGTCCAGGGTCCGGTATCGATGTTGTCCGGCGAGGGGTGGGTCAAGATTGCACCCACCGCAAAGGTGAATTCCGTGTTGCCATTAAGACTGGCTGCGGCGTCAAGATTGCTGTAACCGGCCTTCGTGGTCAGCATCAGGCTTTCCAGGGCCCGATGACGGACATTGATTTCCACATCCGCCTCCCCGCCGTTCTGCTGACGCGCGGTCGTTCGTCCGATATCGGCGCGATACTTCTTGTGCACATATGACGCCGTCAGGGAACCATGGGTCTTGGCGGTGAACTGTTTGTCCATATCGAAGCCGATGCCATAGGTATAGTAGTAGGGAGAATCATCAAGACTGACCACGGAGGCAATGACGTGCGGGCGCCAGGTGGCATTTTCCATATATTCGCGCAGCAGCTGGGCCCGCGGGCCGACGGTCAATTCAGAAAATATCAGATCCAATTGATGCTGGTTTTTCTGTTGCGAGGCATAGAGCAGAAAATCGGTCTGCAAGACATCGCCGCTGTGAACCTGCGGATCATAGACATGGCGGAAATTGAACGACATGAAGGCGTTGAAATCGGCCTTTTTTGTAAACTCGTTACTTAGCTCGCCATCGTCGTCAAACAGGCGGATAGCGGCGCGTTCCGGGCCGGCGTTGGTGTTGTCCTGATAACGCAGGCCGCCATAGAGGGAGCCGGAAAAACGGTGATTGGAGAGCCGGTTGTCGATCTCGTCAAGGAATACGGCCACCCGCGCACGCACGTCATCGGGAACATCGTCCCCTTGCACCGCGCGGGTCAGATATCCGCGGGCGATGGCATAGGAGCCCAGCCGCATATATAAGACGCCAAGCTCCAATCGGACCCGCGGCAAATCGGGGTTGTACAGCAACATCCGTTCCAGCGCGCTGATCGCGGCCTCATAATCGCCAACCTGTATGCCCAATTCGGCATATTTGAAAGATTTGTCCAGATTGGCGGGATCCAGCAACATATGCTCGAAGGCCTGCTCAAACTGTTGCAGCACATTACCCGTGGCAGCGGTTTGGGCACGCGGCTGGATTGCAGGCATGAGAGAAATTGCCATAAACAGGCAAAACACGATTGTGATGCGTTGCGTCACGCCCCTTCGCAACAAATCATTCCCCAAAACTGATATTTTCCTCTCGCACGGCGTAAACCCTAGCGATTAGAAAGTGTGGTGCAAGGAAAATTTGTGTGTTTTAGGCTGGTTGGCGGGTTTGTTTGAGGTCGCGCGCAACTGAAATTGACGTTTACGTCAACGTAAAGTAGGCTGTGTTTTCTGCTTCACACATTGGCAAAAGGCACGGATCAATGTCGGGTTCGAACGTCGCGGAACCCACCGCTGAGTTGACTTACACCATAAGCGAATTGGCCAGCGAATTCGGCGTAACAGCCCGCGCCATCCGCTTTTACGAAGATAAGAACCTGTTGCAGCCGCGGCGCAACGGAACCGCCCGCATTTATGAGCGCCGGGACCGCGGCCGCCTGGAACTGATCCTGCGCGGCAAGCGTCTGGGGTTTTCCCTATCCGATATCAGCGAAATGCTGGATCTCTACGACCCTCACGGCGAGGGGCGTGAACAACTCAAAGTCACCCTGGCGAAAAGCCGTCAGCGCCTGGCCGCGCTGGAACAGCAGCGCCGGGATATTGACGACGTCATAGAGGAATTGCGGGAAAACTGCAGCCAGATCAGCGCGCGGCTGGACAAATAACCAAAAACCAATATTCCTCAACCGGAAACATTTTTCATTACGGAGTAAACACCATGTCAGCCCCCTACCCCCACCTGTTGGCGCCGCTTGATCTGGGATTCACCACCTTGCGGAACCGGGTCATGATGGGCTCCATGCATACGGGCCTGGAAGAACATCCCGATGGTTTTCGCCGTATGGCGCGTTTTTTTGGCGACCGAGCGGCGGGTCAGGCCGGCCTGATCGTAACGGGCGGAATATCCCCCAATGCCGCCGGCAGTCTGGGTCTGGGTGGTGCGACATTGGACGACGGCAGCGCCGGCCATGGCCAGATCACGGATGCCGTGCATCAGGCCGACGGCAAAATATTGATGCAGGTCCTGCACGGCGGCCGCTATTCCCGCATCCCCGAACCGGTCGCCCCCTCCCCCATCGCCTCTCGCATCAATCCAACGGCACCGCGCGCCCTGGAACATGGCGAGATCCTGCAGACCATCGAGGATTTCGCGAGCTGCGCCCAACGGGCCCGCGACGCCGGTTACGACGGGGTCGAGATCATGGGCTCGGAAGGGTATTTGATCACGCAATTCATCTCTCTGCGCACCAACCAGCGGGAGGACGAGTGGGGCGGCAGTCTTGAAAATCGTCTGCGCTTTCCGATCGAGGTCATGCGCCGTACGCGGGAGGTCTGCGGCCAGGATTTCATTGTCCTTTACCGTCTCTCCATGCTGGACCTGGTCGAGGGCGGGCTGTCCTGGGATGAAACCGTTAAGCTGGCCCAGGCGCTGGAGGCGGCGGGCGCCACCATGTTCAACACCGGCATCGGCTGGCACGAAGCGCGCATTCCGACGATCATGCATTCGGTGCCGCACGGCGCCTTCACCTGGGCCACGGCGCGGCTGATGGGCAAGGTCAAGGTGCCTTTGATCGCCTCTAATCGGATCAACGATCCCGCCCAGGGCGAAGCGCTGATCGCGGCGGGGCAGTCGGACATGGTCTCCATGGCCCGGCCGTTTCTGGCCGATGCCGACTTTGTGGCCAAGGCCATGGCCGGCAAGGCGGATCAGATCAACACCTGCATCGCCTGCAATCAGGGCTGTCTGGACTATATCTTCAAGGGCAAGGTGTGTACCTGTCTGGTTAACCCTCGGGCCTGCTATGAAACCGAGCTGAT
>JABIRL010000231.1 GCA_018667855.1 Rhodospirillaceae bacterium | reverse complement strand
GTGGTGCCGCCCATGTCGAATGACAGCAATTCCCCTTTGTCCAGCGCACGGCCATGAAAGGCCGACATCTGGGCCCCGGCCGCCGGTCCGGATTCAATTACCCGGACGGGAAAATTTCGCGCTGTTTCAGGCGTCAGGGTACCGCCGCTGGACGACATCACGAACAGCCGCCCGGTAAAGCCAAGCGCCTCAAGACCGCTTTCCAAGCGGCGCAAATACTGATCGAACATGGGCTGCGTGAAAGCGTTTATGGCCGTCGTGGTGAACCGTTCGAACTCCCGCCATTCCGGGCAAACCACCGATGATAGGGAAACCGCCAGATCCGGATAGGTTTCCCGCGCCATTTCGCCCAGGGCCAGTTCATGGGCTGGATTGGCGTAGGCATGCAGCAGGCAGATGGCCAGGGACTCGATTTCCTGCTCCTCCACCAAGCGGACCAGCGCCGCCTTCGCGCCATCCAGATCCAGGGGCAGCTCGACACGGCCATCGTAGTGGCACCGCTCATCCACTTCCGCCCGCCGCCGCCGAGGTACGATGGGATCGGGAAAGACCAGGCGCAGGTCGAACACGTCATAGCGTTTTTCCTGGCGCATATCGAGGATGTCGCGAAAGCCACGGGTGGTCAGCATGCCGGTACTGGCGCCCTTGCGCTCGATTACCGCGTTGGTGACCAGAGTGGTGCCATGCACGACCTCCCCCACCGCACCGAGATCAAGCTTGTGGCGGGCCAGAATGGCTGACGTTCCTTCCAGCACGGCGCGGGAGGGATCATCAGGCGTGGTCAGCTGTTTATGGATCGCAAGGCTGCCGCCCGCTTCATCGTACAGGGCAAAGTCCGTGAACGTGCCGCCAATGTCGATACCGAGGCGGTAGGCCATTAGCGGTTGTCCGGCAACACATCAATGGCATCGCCGACGCCCTGCTCGCGCAGCTCATGGCGGGCGATTTCATTCTTGGTCATGGTGCGGGGAAATTCCGTGACGAATTCCATATAGCGCGGCACCTTAAAGAACGCGATACGGTCCTTGCACCATTCCACCAGTTCCATGGGTTCGGGCCGGGGTACGTCTTCAGACAATTGAACATAGGCCTTGATATCTTCCTCGCCAATCTCCGAAGGCACGCCGACCACGGCGCAGTCGATCACCGCCTCATGCGCGGTCATGGCCTTTTCCACTTCGAAGGCCGAGACATTTTCGCCCCGGCGGCGGATCCAATGGGCCTCGCGCCCGACGAAAAAGACATAGCCCTCGTCATCCAGATAACCCAGATCACCACTGTGGTACCAAAGGTTCTTCCAGGCGGCCAAAGTCTCCGCCGGTTTGTTGATATATTCGATCATGTAGGTGTTCGGGACCTTGGGGCGGAGCAGGATCTGCCCCGTGGTATTGGCGGGCACGGGATTGTCGTCGCCGTCGACGATCATCACCTCGGTCCAGCCGTGGGGGCGGCCGCAGGAGCCGAGACGCCTATCGAACGTGCGTTCGGAACAGATAAGCACGCCCATCTCGGTCATGGAGTAAACCTCCATCATGGGTGTGCCGAAGCGTGCCTCGAACTCGTCGCGCAGGTCCCGGCGTACCTGTCCAGCCGCGATACCAACACCGATACGTACTTTATGTTGTTTGTCTTGTTCGGATTCTGGCGCCCGCAGCAACACCGCCATCATGGTGCCCAGGGGATCGATCACCGTGACGCCATATTTGCGGATGGTGGCCCAATAGCCCGAGGCAGAGAACCATTTTTCCATGATCCCCGTCATGCCGTGATAGAGCGGGCTGGTTATGGCGAATTGCTGCCCGCCGATATGGAAAAAGTGCGAATTGGCGAAATGCACATCATCCTCGCGGGCCTCGGCGATATCACCGTACCGAATGGCGGCGGCGATGTAATAGAGGTGGGAGACCAAGACCCCCTTGGGCATGGAGGTGCTGCCGCCCGTATAGACAATGCACATGGGATCGGCGGCGGCGACCTCCACCGCCGGCAGGGTCTCATCACCGCCCAACAGATCCTCGAAAGGTAGCGCGCCAGGGACGGCGGCTGTATCGCCCAACACAAGCACCGTCGGATCGGCGGTCAGGTCCGGCTTGGCTGCGATGTAGGCGGGCGCCAGTTCCTCGTCCACCACGAACAACTTGGCGCCGGTATCGTCCAGGCTGTAGCAAAGATCGTCCTTGACCAGCGAAACATTCAGGGCGGCATAAACGGCGCCAATCTTGGCGCAGGCGAACCAGATCAAGGCCTGTTCGGTGGAGTTATACATCAGGGTCGCCACCACATCGCCCTTGCCCACGCCCATGGCTAACAGGCGGTTGGCGACCTGGTTCGACAGCCGGTCGGCATCTCCATAAGTCAGGGTTTCGTCACGGCAGATCAGGAACGGCTTGTCGCCCAGGGCGGCCCGCATGACCACCAGTTCCCGCAATGTGGTGGCATGGGGCGTACGGCCCAGAATATCGATCATGTTCAATCCCTTATCACTCAAAATGCCCCGCGATACCGACGGCGCCGTCGTTCTTCAATGACTCTATCTCTTCGTTGGGCAAGGACAAGACCTTGGCCAAAATGTCCTCATCATCCATCCCCAGCACCGGCGCGTGATTTCGCACGGCCGGACGGCGGCCAGCAACGCGCCAGGGTGCCGCAACCAGCTCCTCGTCCCCGGTATAGGGATGGCGGGAGGCAATCCAACCACTGCAATCGGCGAATATCTCCGCTTCATCCGTCTGGTCCAGTTCCAGCAGGTCGGCCCAATGCCCGCCCAGTTCAGTACAACGCGCAATGGCTTCTTCACGACCGTCGCCTTCGAAAGCCAGCCGCAGCGCGGCTTCATCCGGATAGGTCCCGACGGGCAGACTGACCGCGATATAGGCACCATCCTTGGTGACCAGAATGGCGCTGAGCGCGGTTTCGGGCGGCGTTGGCGTGCCCGCCAATGTGGCGGCGGCCTCGATCTGGGAAACGTCAAAGGCGCGGCCCTTGCCGTCGGCGTCAGCCGCCAAGGCGCCGGCCAATATACCCATCGTGCCCAAGGCGGCGGCGTTGGGGTCGGATAGGGAAAATGTCGGCGAGCCGAGAAACTCGCCATTATGGCGTATCATTTCCTCGGCCCCGCCCAGGGCGCTCAAGACCAGGCCGTAGGAGCGCAGATCCTCCACCGCCGAACCGCGCCCCGGTCCGCTTAAGGACATCTGCACCAGGGCCGGATTGGCCGCCGCCAGGGCTTCCGGCCCCAGTCCAAGTCGCTCCATGGTGCCAACCGTAAAATTTTCGATCAACAGATCAGACTGGGCGGCCAGGGCCAGGGCGATATCCCGGCCCTTGACGTGTTTCAGATCCAGGGCCAGGCCGGTTTTGTTGCGGTTCAGACTGTGGAAGTAGAGCGAGGATTCGATGCGGGTTTTCTCCTCCATCTTTTTGCGCAGATGTTCCAGGCCACGGGTGCGGTAGAGATCGAACCGTCCCGGCGCCTCGACCTTGATCACCTCGGCGCCCAGGTCCGCCAAAATCTGCCCGACCATGGGACCGGACCAGACCCAGCACAATTCCAGGCAGCGCAGACCGGCCAGAGGCGCCTCAATCCCACCGCCAGTTAGGGGCGCGCGTTTCGACCGGGCGCCGCCGCCGTTTTGCTCGCGGATCAGGAACGGCATGACCGGTGCATCGTCGATAATAAAATGCTCCCGAAAGACGCCCCGCGTGGCGGCCTCCGCCTGGGAATAGACCGGCGCGATCACCGCGCCCGCCGCCAAGCCGGCCTTTAACAGCTCGTCGCGGCCAAATTCCGAAAGCGTCCCTTCCATGAGATGATCCGCCTCGGCGCTGTCGCGGGCCAAGACAAAGGGATCCTGGAATGCCTCGCCCTTGGCCCATTCCGGATCGCCAATGGCCAAACGAATGTTATGCCAATCCCGCCGCGAGCGGCCCAAAAGAGCCACATAGCCGTCCTTGCAGGCATAGAATCCCATGGGGAAGATACCGCCATGGTCCACGCACAGGCGGCCGTTGCGGCGCCAGGAACGGACCATTTCATCGCGCCCGCCGGAATTCTGCAACGAGAAGGAGCGCATGATATCGGCCGCCGATACATCATAACTGACGGGAAATTTTACCCCGTCAGCCACCCCGTCGCGGCGGCGCCAAAGTTCCGCCAGGGCCAGGATCACGCCATAGATGCCGCACCATTTTTCGGGCATGTCGGCCGGCAGGGGCACGCCGGCATCACCTTCATGGCCGATCACCGCCGCCGCGCCGGAAACAGCGCTGGCCAGTGTGCCACTGCCTTGATGGCCGACCTGAAAATCCCACAGGCGGATGACGCAATCGGCATCCACCGCCGCATCGCCGCCCACAATAGCGATCTCAGCCTGCTCCAGATTCCGAGATACCGATCCCCCAAGAATCCGCAACCAGTGCTGCGCGTAATGGGCGGAGCGGTTTGTCGCCGCGACACCGATCCTGGCCGGCACATTGAGGGGAAGTTGGCGCCTGGCCGTTTGGGTAATCATGCGGCCGCGAGGGGTAGTGG
>JABIRL010000091.1 GCA_018667855.1 Rhodospirillaceae bacterium | reverse complement strand
GCGGCCTTCATCGCGGAACTGCTCGGCCACGGTCAGGCCGGTTAGGCCCACGCGGGCACGGGCGCCGGGAGGCTCGTTCATCTGGCCATACACCAGGGATGCCTTGGAGCCTTCGCCCTCCAAATTGATCACGCCGGATTCGATCATTTCGTAATACAGATCGTTGCCTTCACGGGTGCGCTCGCCCACGCCGGCGAATACGGAGTAACCACCGTGTGCGTTGGCGATGTTGTTGATCAATTCCATGATAATCACGGTCTTGCCCACGCCGGCGCCGCCGAACAGGCCGATTTTGCCGCCCCTCACGTACGGAGCCAGCAAATCAACAACCTTGATGCCCGTGGCCAGCATTTCCGTTTCCGTGGATTGCTCGACGAATTCGGGGGCTTCCTGATGGATACCGCGTACTTCGTCCCTGGCGATGGGACCGCGTTCATCCACCGGTTCGCCGACCACGTTCATGATGCGGCCCAATGTCGCCGCGCCCACGGGAACGGTGATGGCCTCGCCCGTGGCGATGACCTCTTCGCCGCGCACCAGGCCTTCAGTGGTGTCCATAGCGATGGTGCGCACGGCGGATTCGCCCAGATGCTGCGCCACTTCGAGGACCAGGGTGCGGCCCTCCTGCTTGATCTCCAGGGCCGAGAGGATGGCCGGCAGTTCGCTCTCGAACTGCACGTCAACGACGGCGCCGATGACTTGGTGAACTTTGCCCACAAGATTGCTGGTCATGTTCGTATTTCCCTTGGACTGTCCGTAACTGTTTTTATCCGGGTGAAGGTTAAAGCGCCTCGGCACCGGACACGATTTCAATCAATTCCTTGGTGATGATAGCCTGACGCGTGCGGTTATAAGTCAAGGTCAGGCTGTCAATCATGTCGCCGGCGTTGCGCGTCGCATTATCCATGGAGGTCATGCGCGCGGCCTGTTCCGCCGCACCGCTTTCCAGCAGCGCGCGGTAAATCTGAACGGAAATATTGCGAGGCACCAGAACGCCCAGCAAGTCATTCTCTTCCGGCTCGTAATCGTAGATGGCGCCGCCCAGATCGACAGCGTCTTCATCCCCTTCCGCATCGGACGCTGCATCCGCGTCCGGCAATTTCACCGGGATCAACTGCTGATCGGTGACGACCTGGCTGATCACGGATTTGAAGGCGTTGTAATAGACCGTGCAGATATCGAATTCGCCGTCGGCGAACATCTGCGACAATTGCTCGGCCACGGGGCGAATATCAGCAAATGAAAGCTGTTTCACATCACGCAGGGTGACATATTCAACAATCTGATTGCCCATGTCCCGGCGCAGGCTTTCATCGCCCTTGCGGCCGACGCAAAACAGTTTCACCGTCTTGCCGGCATCCTGCAGGGCCCTAGCCCTGGCGCGGACGGCGCGCAGAATATTGGTATTGAAGGCGCCGCACAGGCCACGTTCCGCCGTTACAACCAGCAGCAAATGCACATCGTCCTTGCCGGTCCCCACCACCAGGGGCGGGGCGGCATCAAGGCTGGGCAGGTTGGCGGCGACGGAGGAAATCATCCGCTCCATACGCTGAGCGTAGGGGCGCGAGTTTTCCGCCGCTTCCTGGGCCCGGCGCAGTTTCGCCGCAGCGACCATCTGCATGGCCTTGGTGATCTTCTGCGTCGAGGTGACGGAGGTGATCCGGTTTTTCAGTTCTTTCAGGTTTGCCATTTATGCGGCGCCCTAACGTTTCCGTCGATCAGACATCAATTCGAGATTTAGGCGAACTTCTTGGTGAATTCTTCCAAATGCGCCCTCAATGCGCCTTCAACTTCGTCGGACATATCGCCGCTTTCCTTGATGGAAGACAGGATTTCCGGCTTGTTGTCGCGCAGATCGTTGAGGAGTTCCTGCTCAAAACGGCCGATCTGGTCCACTTCGACGCCGTCCAAGAAACCGCGCACGCCGGAGAAGATGGAAACCACCTGTTCCTCGACCGCCATGGGCACATATTGATCCTGCTTCAGCAATTCAGTCAGGCGCACGCCGCGCTTCAGCAACTGCTGCGTCGCGGCATCCAGATCCGAGCCGAACTGCGCAAAAGCCTCCATCTCGCGATATTGGGCCAGATCCAGTTTGATCGTACCGGCGACCTTTTTCATGGCCTTGACCTGGGCCGCCGAACCCACGCGGGAGACCGACAAGCCCACATTAATGGCCGGGCGGACACCTTTGTAGAACAAATCCGTTTCCAGGAAGATCTGCCCGTCCGTGATGGAAATCACGTTGGTGGGGATATAGGCCGAGACGTCATTGGCCTGGGTTTCAATGACCGGCAGCGCCGTGAGGGAACCTAGGCCATTGTCCTCGTTCATCTTGGCGGCGCGTTCCAGCAGGCGGGAATGCAGATAGAAGACATCACCCGGATAGGCTTCGCGCCCTGGGGGCCGGCGCAGCAGCAGGGACATCTGCCGGTAGGCCACGGCCTGTTTGGTCAAATCATCAAAGACGATCACGGCATGCATGCCGTTGTCGCGGAAATATTCACCCATGGTGCAGCCGGCATAGGGCGCCAGGAATTGCAACGGTGCGGGCTCGGACGCCGTGGCGGCAACGACGATGGAATATTCCATGGCGCCGCTGTCTTCCAGGGTCTTGACGATCTGCGCCACGGACGACCGTTTCTGGCCGACGGCGACATAGATGCAATATAGCTTCTTCGATTCGTCGTCGCCCTGGTTGGCTTCCTTCTGGTTGATGAAGGTATCGATTGCCACGGCGGTTTTGCCGGTCTGACGGTCGCCAATGATCAACTCGCGCTGGCCACGGCCCACGGGAACCAGGGCATCAAGTGCCTTCAGGCCGGTCTGCATGGGCTCGTTCACCGATTTGCGCGGGATGATGCCCGGCGCCTTAACCTCGACCAGACGGCGTTCATCTGATTCGATCGGACCCTTGCCGTCGATGGGGTTGCCCAGAGCATCCACCACCCGGCCCAGCAGGCCCTTGCCCACGGGAACGTCGACGATGTCGCCGGTCCGCTTGACCGTGTCGCCTTCCTTGATGGAGGCGTCAGAGCCGAAAATCACGACGCCGACATTGTCGCTTTCCAGGTTCAAGGCCATTCCCTTGATGCCGCCGGGGAACTCGACCATTTCGCCGGCCTGGACCTGATCCAGACCGTAAACGCGGGCGATGCCGTCACCAACCGACAACACCTGGCCAACTTCCGATACTTCGGCTTCGGTGCCGAAGTTGGCGATCTGCTCTTTTAGGATGGCGGAAATTTCCGCGGCGCGCAGATCCATTACTCAACTCCCCTCATGGCAAATCTGAGATTTTGTATTTTCGTTCGCAGGGATGAATCGACCATGCGAGAGCCGACCTTGACGACAATGCCGCCCAGGATACGTTCATCCACTGCTGTTTCAACTTGTACGTCCGTCTTCATGGAAGCCGTCAGTTCGGCCTTGATCTTGGCCAGTTGTTCATCGTTCAGGCTCTTGGCGGAGGTAACCTCGGCCACCACTTCGCCGCGATGAGCCGCCAAAAGTGCACGGAAATCCTTGACCATGTCGCGCAAGGCGAACAGGCGGCGGTTCTGCGCCACGACGGCGACAAAATTGCCAACTAATTCGGTCGCGCCGGCCTTTTCCATGACAGCGGCCATGCCCTTGCCTTGATCCTCGGAAGCAATCACAGGGCTGCGCAGCAGGCGGTTCAGATCGTCCGAACCATCGATCATACCGCCCAGGCCGGCGACGTCGGATGCGACCTGGTCCAGCGCGCCATTGTCGCGCGCGAGTTCAAACAGGGCGGTGGCGTACCGTCCTGAGATGCCGGTTACGACGCTTACTTCGGCTGACACGTTGCAGGGTCCTCGCGGCGGATGGGAAATCCGAATGTGTTTGGGCGTAAGCCCTTGAAATCATGTGCTGAAACTTACGACGAAATGTCCTCTCCGACAGCCCTTTCGTAAGACGCGGCGTTTCGTAGCATAGCCTTTCGGTCCTGGCAAGCGGGTAGGGTGCTTCAAGGTGTCGCGGATTCTAAATGACGCCTTTTTTGATCAACGTTTCAAGCTGCGCGGCAGTCAATCCGAGGCGCTCGCCATAGACTTTTTCGTTCCAATCTCCCAGGCGCGGGCCCAGGCTGTCGATCTTTCCCGGGGCTTCCGATAGCTTGGGCAGAACATCGGGTACGACAATTTCGCCAAGCACGGCGTGTTGGATTCGTTCCAGAATGCCGCGCGCCTCGAACTGCGGATCGTCGAAAATATCGGCGATGGAATTTATCGCGGCGCAGGGCACTTCGCCCCTGCTGCAGATTTCAACCACCTCGGCCGTTGGGTGGGCGGTGGTAAAACCGCTGACGACACCATCAATCAGGGCACGATCGCGCACCCGGTCGGCGGTCGTCGGATGACTGTCGGCCAAATCGGGACGCTTCAGGACGTTCACCGCCATGCGCTGCCAGATCTTGTCGGAAGTGCAGGCGATGGCGACCCAGCCGCCGTCCCTGGTCGGGAAATGGCCATGGGGGCAGACGTTGCGGGTGCCCAGGCCCTCCCGCTCGCGCACGGTGCCGTGGCGGGCATAGGCCGGCGCCAATTCGTCCAACACCCGAAATATGGTTTCGAACAAGGCGATATCGATGGCTTGGCCCTTGCCAGTCTGTTCCACTGTGCGCAAGGCCATCAGCACACCGACCGCCCCGAACAGACCGGAGATATAATCCGCCAGCGATGTGGAACCCGGCGTCACCGGTGCCTCGCCCGGCATGCCCGCCAGATAGGTCAGGCCGCCGACCGCATGGGCGATGCGCGCGAAACCCGGCCGGTCGCGATAGGGGCCGTTTTGGCCATAGCCGCTGACCTGCAACAATATTATTTTGGGATTAACGGCGCGCAGAGTGTCATAGCCAAGGCCCCATTTTTCCAAAGTGCCGGGGCGGAAATTTTCGCAGACCACATCCGCCTCCGCCACCAGGCGCTTCAAAAGTTCGGCACCTTCGGGCGTTTTCAGGTTCAGGGTGATGGAATGCTTGTTTCGCGCCTCGCTCAGCCAGGCCAGGCTGCTGTCGGGTAATTCCGTGGCGGTACCGAACTGGCGCATGGGATCGCCGCTGCCCGGCTGCTCCACCTTGATCACTTCGGCGCCGAATTCGGCCAGAATGGTCGCTGCGAACGGGGCCGCGATGAAGGTTGCCAGGTCCAGTATCCGGACGCCGTCCAGGGGCCTCATTTCGACAGGACTTCCGGGTTGATGACGTTGATGGGGTTGCCGGTCCCATAGGCGATGATCTGATCAAAAATGTCCGAGAACTGGATTTCGTATTCATCCCGGGTGACGTAGCCGATGTGAGGCGTGCAAATCACGTTGTTCATGTTCAACAGTGGATGGTTGGTATCCCGTAACGGCTCGTCCTCATAGACGTCCACCGCAGCCATGCCGGGGCGGCCCGCGCGTAGTGCCGCGACCAGGGCGCCCGG
>JABIRL010000015.1 GCA_018667855.1 Rhodospirillaceae bacterium | reverse complement strand
GGATCGATGCTATTCGCCAAATCCATTGGCTATCACTCCTTTGCGCTCAACATAGGATGGATGACCGCGCCGCCCTTGGTCAGGCAAACGCCGGATACGGTCTCATCCTCGAAATCAAACGACAGATCCCCGCTTTCGCCATCAATATGCGGAGACAAAAAATTGAACAGATTGCGGGCATACAGGTTGGAGGCGTCCACCGCCAGACGGGCGGGAAAATTGGCATGGCCGATTATCTTGACGCCGTCCGCATCGATCACCTTGCCCATTTGAGAGAGAGCGCAATTGCCGCCGTTTTCAACGGCCAGATCGACGATTACGGAACCGGGCTTCATGGCTGCGACCATGGCCTCGTCCACCAGGACCGGTGCCGCGCGGCCGGGAATAAGAGCGGTGCAGATCACGATATCCTGCTTGGCTATGGTTTCCGCGATCAGGGCCGCCTGTTTCTGCTTGTATTCTTCGCTCATTTCCCTGGCATAACCGGCCTCGGTCTCGGCCTGGGCGCTTTCCTCGTCCTCCACCATGACGAAACTAGCGCCTAGGCTTTCCACCTGTTCCTTGGCAACGGGACGGACGTCGGTCGCCGATACGACGGCGCCCAGGCGGCGCGCGGTGGCGATGGCCTGCAAGCCTGCAACACCAGCCCCCATGACGAAAATCTTCGCCGGTGCGATGGTGCCCGCGGCGGTCATCATCATGGGCAGGGCCCGGCCGAATTCCTCGGTCGCATCCAGCACGGATTTATAGCCGGCCAGATTGGCCTGGGAGGACAGCACGTCCATGCTTTGCGCCCGCGAGATGCGCGGCATCAATTCCATGGCATAGGCATCAACGCCAGCCGCGGCGTAGGCATCGCAATCGGAACGGCGGATCAACGGGTTCAGCATGGCGATCAGGACCTGACCGGAATGCATCTGGGCCAATTCGTCCGCGCCGTTTTCGTCGGCCATGATCGGACGGCGAACCTTGAGCACTACATCCGTCGCGGCCAAGGCGGCGGCGGCATCGGCGGCGATGGGCGCGCCGGCCTGGACAAAATCATCATCGGATATATGGGCGGCATCGCCGGCGCCGGTCTCGACCGTAACCTCGACGCCAAGGCCAACGAATTTCTTCACGGTATCGGGCGTTGCAGCCACCCGCCGCTCGTCAGCCCGCCGCTCTTTCAATACGGCAATCTTCATTTACTATGCAATCCTGATAGGAAGAACCGGTCGTCCAGGGGACGCGCGAAATATAGCAAAGTCGACGCCGCAATCAACGCATCGTTTCCCCCAGCGACATCATATCGCAGTGATCCGGTTTTGATCGGGCATTCGGAACTTTCACCTACGATGCCTCAAGGTCAAATTTCTTCAGCAATTGGGCCTGTTTGCGGCGCATTTTCGCCGCATCGAAGCCATCGATCAAATCATGGAAATGGCGATACCAGTTCACTTCCGCGTTCAGGTGCATGAATACACCGCCGAGGCCGATGGCGGCGCGATCCATGAAGACGAATTCCTGTGGCGGGCGCACGCCGCCCAATTCGCGCAGGCCCCTGTGCACTTTCTCGGCCACATCGCGGCCATAGACGCCCGCCTCGTTATCTTCGCGAATACGGCGGCTGCGATCCTCAAGCAACGGGCCATAGACGAACTGGGCCCATAAGTTCAGGGTTTCGATCACTTCCTTTTTCAGGTCGGTAAAGCCCCATGTCTCATAAGCATGCACGGCCAGGTCCTGGTCGCCGTCCCGAATGGCGCGGTAGAGATCGATGACCCCTTGTACGAACTTCGCATCGAACACCCGGACACAGCCGAAATCCAGCAAGTTGATATCCAGATCGGGACGCACGGTGTAATTGCCCAGATGCGGATCGCCGTGAATGACCCCGGCATTGTAAAATGGCACGTACCAGGTCCGAAACATATTCAATGCAATGGTGTTGCGGGTTTCCAAATCAGCCTCGCGGAAATCCAGCAGCGGTTTGCCATCCAGCCAATTCATGGTCAGCAGGCGCCTGGTGGAAAGTTCCGGCACCACGGCGGGGATGTGGATGTTTTTCTCGGCCTTCAAGATTTCGGCGAACAAGGCCATGTGCCGGGCTTCCCGGTCATAGTCCAATTCCTCGCGCAATCGCGCGCTGATTTCCTTGTGGACGTTCGAAGTATCGATCGTGCGGTCATAGCGGCCATAGATCGAGAAGATCAGTTTTAGTTGCGCCAGGTCGGCTTCCACCGCGGAATTCATGTCCGGGTACTGCAGTTTGCAAGCCAGGTCCTTGCCGTCCAGGCTGGCCCGGTGAACCTGCCCCAACGATGCGGCGGCGGCGGCCTGATGGGTGAATTCATCGAAGTGATCCTGCCAGTCCGGGCCCAGTTCAGCGGCCATGCGGCGCTTCACGAACAGCCAGCCCATGGCCGGCGCGTTGGCCTGCAACTGGATCAGCTCCTGCACGTATTCCTGAGGCAGGGCCTCGGGAATAGTGGCTAATATCTGGGCCACCTTCATCAGCGGGCCCTTGAGGCCGCCCAGGGCAATCTTCAGATCCTTGGCATGGGCCGGCCGGTCGATGGAAAACCCAAAAACCTTGTCGCCGGCCAGACGGGCGGCCAGACCGCCGACCGCCGTACCCACCTTGGCATAACGGCGCACCCGGCCGCCTACGCTGTCGCCTTCGCGGTCCTTGCTCATGTTGGCTTACTCACACATCCATCCTCGGGCCACCATCCTCAAGCCACCGTCTTCAAGACACCATCCTCAAGACAGGGCCTCCAACTCGTCGACGAACCCCTCGATCACCTTCAGGCCCTGCTGCCAGAATTGCGGGTCCGTGGCATTCAGGCCAAACGGCGCCAGCAAGTCCTTATGGCGCAAACTGCCGCCGGCCCGCAACATATCCAGATATTTTTCCGCGAAACCGTCAGGGGCGGACTGATAGACCGCGTAGAGGGAATTCACCAGACAATCGCCGAAGGCATAGGCATAGACGTAAAACGGCGAATGGATAAAATGGGGTATGTAGCACCAGTAATTGGCATATTCGTCATGCAGACGAATGGCCGGACCAAGGCTTTCGCCCTGCACCGCCAGCCAAATCTCGCCAATCCGTTCCACCGACAGCTCGCCCTGGCGGCGTTCATCATGCAGGCGGCGTTCGAAATCGTAAAAGGCGATCTGGCGCACCACGGTATTCAGCATATCTTCTGTCTTGCCCGCCAGCATGGCCTTGCGGCGGCCGGGCGCGGTTTCCTGATCCAACAGGGCGCGGAAGGTCAATTGTTCACCGAACACGCTGGCGGTTTCCGCCAGGGTCAGAGGCGTATCGGCCATCAAGGCCCCCTGCCCGGCCGCCAGCACCTGATGCACCCCATGGCCCAATTCGTGGGCCAGGGTCATGACATCCCGCGTGCGGCCCTGATAATTCAATAGCAGATAGGGATGAGCCGAGGGCACCGTGGGGTGGGCGAAAGCGCCCGCCGCCTTGCCGGGGCTGGCCGGCGCGTCGATCCAGGCATTGTCGAAAAATCGCTGCCCCACATCCGCCAGGGTCGGTGAGAAGCGCCGGTAGGCGTCCAGCACCTGGGTCTGTGCAGCCTGAAACGTGAAATCCCGCTGATCCTCGTCCGGCAGCGGTGCGTTGCGGTCCCAATAATCTAACGCCTCCACCCCGAACCAGCGGGCCTTGAGCGCATAATAGCGGTGGGAAAGGCGCGGATAGGCGGCCGTCACCGCGTCGGCCAAGGCGTCCACCACCTCGTCCTCGACCAGGTTGGAGAGATGCCGCGCGCTGTCGGGCCGGGCGAAGTGGCGCCAGTTGTCCTCAATCTCCTTGTCCTTGGCCAGGGTATTTGTGATCAGCGCGAACAGGCTTTTCTTCTCGGCGAAGCCCACGCCGAGGGCTTTGGCCGCCGCCTTGCGCTGGGCAACATCGGGCTCCGACAACAAATGCAGGGTTTGCTCCAACGTGCGGTCCTCGCCATCCACGGCAAAACGCATATCCGCCATGGTCTCGTCGAACAGGCGGACCCATGCTGCCCGGCCCGTAACCTGCTTTTCATGCAACAAGCGCTCCTGTTCGTCGGACAATTGATGCGGCCGGCTGGCCCGCACATCGCGTAACCAAGGGGCGTAATGGGCCAAACCCTCGTCCGCCGCCAGCTGTGCGGCCAAGGCGTCATCCTCGATACGGTTCAGTTCCAGGGTGAAGAAAATCAACTTGGTGGTGATCTCGCTCAACCGTTCCATGTTGGTCTGGTAAAAACGGCCCGCCTCCCGATCC
The DNA here is from genome assembly GCA_018667855.1 of Rhodospirillaceae bacterium. Lineage (GTDB taxonomy): Bacteria > Pseudomonadota > Alphaproteobacteria. The sequence continues at coordinate 42,068 of JABIRL010000015.1, read as the reverse complement.
GAAACCCGCGCCGCGTGATATAGCTGGGCGTACGAGGCGATGCGGCCCAGCAGATCCTCGTCCGCTTCGTATCGACTGATGGCCCGGGCCAGTTCCGGCGCCGACAACCCCGCCACCTTGCCGGCATAGTCGCCGTTGAAGCGTTCCGCCGCGGCCTCCGCCAGATCCAGATCCGCGGCTAGTTCATCCGCCTCCGGACCATCATAAAGATCGGCCAAGTCCCATTGTGGCAAGTCCCCAAGATCCATAAGTCACCTATTCCCCAATCACCGCTTGTCCCGAAATGGCACAAAAGCTAAAGTATCTATGTCATAAATAATGAGGGACTGGATAGAGGGCAATGGCGCAAACCGTGTTGATCGTCGATGATGATCCCACTCAGAGACGCCTGTTGGAAACCGTGGTCAGCCGCCACGGCTATGATGTTGAAATCGCCAAGGGCGGCGAGGAAGCCATCGCATTCATGCAGTCGGAAGAAAGCAACAATGTTGACCTGATTCTGCTGGATCTGGTGATGCCGGGGATTGATGGCTTCGAAGTTCTGGGGCAGGTCAAGTCACGGCGCCCGGATTTACCGGCGATTGTGCTGACGGCGCAAAGCGGCATCGAGGTTATCGTGAAGGTGATGCAGGCCGGCGCGGCCGACTTCATCCCCAAACCGGCCAGCCCGGAGCGGCTGCTGGTTTCCATGGAAAACGCCCTGAAAATGAATGCCCTGTCGGGCCAGGTCTCCCGCCTCAGCCGACAAGTCGACGGGCGCATGCAGTTTGATGATCTGATCGCCGGAAGCGATGCCATGGCCATGACGCTGAATTTGGCGCGTCGGGGGGCTTCATCGAACATACCCATCCTGATCGAAGGGGAAAGCGGCGTCGGCAAGGAGATGATTGCCCGTGCGGTTCAAGGCTCCTCCGAACGGGCCGGCAAACCGTTCGTCGCGGTCAACTGTGGCGCCATCCCCGAGAACCTGGTCGAAAGCATGCTGTTCGGCCACGAAAAAGGCGCCTTCACCGGCGCCGACCAACGGCATGCGGGAAAATTTCAGGAAGCCGACGGCGGTACATTGTTTCTCGATGAGATTGGTGAACTGCGCCAGGATATGCAGGTCAAGCTCCTACGGGCACTGCAGGAAGGCGAGGTCGATCCGATCGGCGCACGGCAGCCAGTCAAGGTTGATTTCCGCCTGATCTCGGCCACCAATCGAGAATTGCAGAGACAGGTGAGCGAAGGGCACTTTCGCGAGGATTTGTATTACCGCCTGAATGTCTTTCCCATCCAGATCCCGCCCCTTCGCCAAAGGGTGGACGATATCACGCCGCTGTCGGAACATTTTATCGCCAAACTGGCGGCGACCGAAGGCAAGGCGGTGCGCGGCCTGTCGGCGGAAGCCCAGGACCTGCTCAAGGGTTTCGATTGGCCGGGCAACGTCCGGCAGCTGGAAAATGCCATCTTCCGGGCCGTCGTGCTGTGCGACGGGGATGAACTGTCGATTGCGGACTTCCCGCAGATCGCCCAGAGCATGGGTATGGCGGCGCCCATGGCGGCGGGTGGCGGCGGCAACGGCGGCTTGCCGGCGCTGGACACCGAAGGCGAGGTCCGCACCCTGGACGCCATGGAAGCAGACATGATTCGCCTGGCAATCGACAAATATGATGGTCAAATGACCGAAGTCGCCCGCCGTCTGGGCATTGGCCGCTCCACCCTGTATCGCAAGGTCAGCGAATTCGGTATTGATGCGGGACGATAATGCGGGACGATAATGCGGGACGGTTATGCGGGACAATTATGCGGGATGGTGGGAAATTTGCAAATTAGGTCAGAAATGCTTACCTTTAGAAGACCGGTGAGTTGGGGTCGTTTGATATTTGGGGATAAGGCATGACATCTGCCAAAACGATTCCTGGGACAATTCCGGGGACGACTCCTGGAAGCGTTACGCTTTCAGACGTTTCTCTCGATGATAAATATGCCCTCGAAAAAGGCCGGGTTTTTCTGACCGGAACCCAGGCTCTCGTGCGCCTGCCCATGTTGCAGCGCCAGCGCGACCAGGCGGCGGGTCTGAATACGGGTTGTTATATTTCCGGCTATCGCGGCTCTCCCCTGGGCGGGTTCGACCAACAACTTTGGCAGGCCAAGCCGTTTCTGGAAAGCAATCACATTGTCTTCCAACCCGGCGTCAACGAGGACATGGCCGCCACCGCTCTGTGGGGCAGCCAGCAATTGAACCTGGGTCCGAAATCCAACTACGACGGCGTCTATGGCATCTGGTACGGCAAGGCGCCCGGCGTGGACCGTTGCGGCGATGTGGTGCGCCACGCCAACAGCGCCGGCACCGACCCCAATGGCGGTGTATTGATGATGTGCGGCGACGATCACGCCGCCGTATCCTCCACCGTGCCGGGGCAGAGCGAACACAATCTGGCATCCTGGATGGTGCCCATGCTGTACCCCGCCGGGGTCCAGGAATATCTCGACTACGGCCTGCTCGGCTGGGCCATGTCGCGGTACGCCGGCGTTTGGGTTGGTTTCAAATGCGTATCGGAAGTGGTGGAAAGCTCCGCCTCGGTGGAGGTGGATGCCCACCGCCTGGACATCAAGCTTCCCGATTTCGAAATGCCTCCCGGTGGTCTGAACATCCGCTGGCCCGATGATCGTTGGAGCCAGGAAGAACGCTTGCAACGGCACAAGGTCTATGCCGCCCTGGCCTTCGCCCGGGCCAACGGTATCGACCGCCTGGTCTGGGATTCACCAAAACCCCGCATCGGCATCGTCGCCGCCGGTAAATCCTATCTCGATACCCGCCAGGCCCTCGAAGATCTGGGAATTGACGAGACGATGGCCGCCGAGATCGGCCTGCGTCTGTACAAGGTCGGCATGCCCTGGCCCCTGGAGCGGGAGGGCATCCGCGCCTTTGCCGAGGGGCTGGACGAAGTTCTGGTGATCGAGGAAAAACGCGCCGTTATCGAAAACCAGTTGAAGGAACAATTATACAATTGGCGCGCGGATGTACGCCCCCGCGTGGTCGGCAAGTTCGATGAAGCGGGACAATTGCTGTGTCCCTCGGATGGCGAGCTGTCGCCGGGCCAGATCGCCCGCATCATCATCTCGCGCATTGGCTCCTATGTGACCTCGCCCACCATCGAGGAACGCATGGCGCAGCTGGACCGCAAGGAAGCCGCCGCCAAGAAAGCCGCCGCGCCCATCGAACGGGCACCCTATTTCTGTTCCGGCTGCCCGCACAATACCTCCACCAAGGTGCCGGACGGCAGCCGCGCCATGGGCGGTATCGGCTGCCACTTCATGGCCCTGTTTATGGACCGCTCCACTGAGACATTTACGCAGATGGGCGGCGAAGGCGTGCCCTGGCTGGGGCAGGCCGCCTTTACCGGTGAAAAACACATCTTCGCCAATCTGGGCGATGGCACCTATTACCATTCGGGCATCACGGGCATTCGCGCCGCCGTCGCCTCTGGCGTCAACATCACGTACAAGATTCTGTTCAATGACGCCGTGGCCATGACCGGCGGGCAACCCCATGACGGCCCCCTGTCGCCCTGGCAGATCAGCCAACAGGTCCACCACGAAGGCGTTTCCAAGATCATCGTGGTCAGTGACGAGCCGGACAAATACGCCGTCGGCACCGCCTGGGCGCCCGGCGTTACCATCCGCCACCGGGACGAACTGGATCAGGTCCAGCAAGAATTGCGGCAGACCGAGGGCTGCACGGTCCTGATCTATGACCAGACCTGCGCAGCGGAAAAGCGCCGCCGCCGCAAACGCGGCACCTTCCCCGATCCGGACAAACGGGCCTTTATCAACGAAGCTGTGTGCGAGGGCTGCGGCGATTGTTCCGTCGCCTCCAACTGCGTTTCGGTGGAGCCTCTGGAGACGCCGTTCGGGCGCAAGCGGCAGATCAATCAGTCAGCCTGCAACAAGGATTTCTCCTGCGTCAGGGGCTTCTGCCCCAGCTTCGTCACGGTCGCGGGTGCGGTGCCGAGAAGAGCCCCTGCGGCCAGCGGCGAAAGCCTGGACAACGCCATCGCTTCCCTGCCCGCCCCGCGAACGGCGGCGGCGGAGGGCGGCTACAATATCTTGGTCACCGGCATTGGCGGCACCGGCGTCATTACCGTCGGCGCGCTTTTGGGCATGGCGGCGCATCTGGAGGGCAAGGGCGTCACGGTGCTGGATTTTACCGGCATCGCTCAGAAAAACGGCGCCGTGATGAGCCATATCCGGATCGCGCCAACGCCCGAGGAACTACACGCCGTGCGCATCGCCGCCGGTGGCGCTGATCTGTTGCTGGGCGCGGATATGGTCGTGGCCGCTTCACCCGATGCCCTGCGCAAGATGTCCCGCGGCGGCACCCAGGCCATCGTCAACAGCCATCTGGCGCCGACGGCTGATTTCACCCTGAACCCGGACACGGAATTCCATTCGGACGAACTGCGCCAGTTGATCCGCGATGGCGCCGGCGACAACCGCACGGAATTTATCGATGCCACCGGCCTGGCCACGGCCCTGATGGGGGACGCCATCGCCGCCAACCTGTTCCTGTTGGGCCATGCCTATCAACGCGGCGCCCTGCCTGTCAGCGGCGCCGCCATCGACCGGGCCATAGAGCTGAACGGCGTTGCCGTGGCCATGAACCGCCGCGCCTTTGCCCTGGGTCGGCTGGCGGCGGAAGACCTCGATCAAGTGATCCACGCGGCCCAGCCGCCAGAAACGATCGAGGCGGCCGAGGCGAACGGGGACGAAACTCTGGACGAGATCATCGCCCGGCGCCGCACGGCGCTGACCGCCTACCAGGATGCCGCCTATGGCGACCAGTATGAGGCGTTTGTTCGCCAGGCCGAGACGGTGGAGCAAACCAAAGGCAAGGGCATGACCGGCCTGACGGTGGCCGTGGCCCATAACCTGTTCAAACTGATGGCCTACAAGGACGAATATGAAGTCGCCCGTCTGTACAGCGATGGTCGTTTCCAGGCCGCCCTGGCCAAGCAGTTCGAGGGTGACTTGAAGCTGACCTTCCATCTGGCCCCGCCCCTGATCGCCGCCCGTGACCCCGATTCCGGCCAATTGATCAAGCGCGAATTCGGCCCCTGGATGATGAGCGCATTCAAACTCCTGGCCAGGCTGAAAGGCCTGCGCGGCGGCGCTTTCGATATTTTCGGCCGCACCGAGGAACGCCGCGCCGAACGGGCCGCCATTCCCGCCTACCGCGCCGTGGTCGAGGAATTACTGGCCGGCCTGAGCCCGGACAACCACGCCCTGACGGTCCAAATCGCGAGCCTGCCCGCCAAAATCCGCGGCTACGGCCACATCAAGGAACGCAGCCAGAAAGCAACGGCGGCGGAACAGGCCCACCTTCTGGACACCTGGCGCAACCCCGAAACCCGATCCACCGCAGCGGAGTGAATCATGAGCAACGGAAATCCCGGTACCTGTATCATCGTCGGCGTTGGCCCCGGTCTGGGCGCGTCTTTGGCGCGGCGGTTTGCATCCGCCGGGCATAAAGTTGCGGTAGCGGCGCGCAATGTGGACAAGCTGGCCAGCATCGTGGGTGACATCACCGGCGCGGGAGGCACGGCCAAGGCCTATGCCTGCGACACCACGTCAGAGGCGGACGTCGCGGCGCTGTTCGAGGCTGCGGAAGCTGATCTGGGCGCCATGGATGTGAGCATCTACAATGCCTCCGGCCGGGCGCGGGGACCCATCGCGGACACAACGTTGGCCGAATTCACCGATGCCTGGGAACGTTGCTGCCTGGGCGGATTTCTGGTCGGGCGGGAAGCGGCGCGGCGGCTGGGGCCAAAAGGGGCCGGCAGCATTCTGCTGACGGGTGCGACGGCATCCATGAAAGGCTTCCCCCATTCCGCGACATTCGCCGCCGGAAAATTCGCCTTGCGGGGACTGGCCGAATCCATGGCCCGGGAACTGCAGCCCATGGGCGTGCACGTGGCCCACTTCAACATCGACGGCGGCATCGGCGTGGATGAGGGCGGTGAAGCGCGATTGCGGCCCGACGCCATAGCCGAAACCTATTATCAGACCCATATGCAGCACCGCAGTGCCTGGTCACATTCGGTCGAGGTGCGGCCCTGGGTCGAGAACTTCTAATCTTCAAGCTGACCATGAACGGACTTAAAAGCATCATCGCCTATTACCGCCGCAAGCGGTCGGTGACGCTGCTGTGGCATCATGGGTTGGTTTTTGTGGTCGCGATCATGATCATGGTCGGCGCCCGGGCGACGTTCGCGCCCTGGATGCCGCTGTTCTGGCCCTTGCTGATTTGGTACATCGTCTTTTCACTGCATTTTCTGCTGGTGCGCAGCCTGACCGCCAACGATGAATGGGCCGACGAACGAGCCGACAAGATCCGCCGTCACGCTTATGATTTTCAGCATGTGAAAGACATCTACATCAAGCCGACCAACTTCAAGGAACCGACTTACCCCCTGGACGATCAGGATAAATAAAACCTAATGAACCGCCAATTCACCGCCAATCCAGGTACGGCGAACGTTTAGGTCGTCGTCCAGCAGGACAAGATCGGCACGATAGCCAGCCCTGATTCGGCCGCGAACATTACTCATGCCGAGGAATTCCGCCGGGTAGAGCGAGGCCATGCGCAAGGCCTCTTCCAGGGGCAGATCCAGCAGATTGTGGGTGTTGCGAACGGCACCGGCCATATCAAGACAGGAACCGGCCAGGGTGCCGTCGGGCAATGTACAGCGGCCGCCGTCCACGGTCACCGCGTGCCCCGACAGTTGGAAAGTTCGCAGATCCGAACCCACGGCCGCCACGGCATCCGTGACCAGCATCATCCGGCCCGTCGCCTTGGCGGCAATGGCAACGCGCAAGGTGACGGGATCCACATGATGACCATCCACGATAACGCCGCACCAGGTGTTGCCGTCCGCAAGGGCCGCCCCGACAACGCCGGGTTCGCGGCTGACCAGGGGCGGCATGGCATTGAATAAATGCGTGAAGCCGGCCAGACCTTCATCCAGCGCTGCGGCGATTTGTTCGCTGTTGGGCGCACAATGGCCGGCACAGACGCGAACGCCGGCATCATGCAAACGGCGAATAGTACCAGGGGGCACCGTTTCCGGCGCCAAAGTCACCACCACCGCCCCCAGATCCGTACGGGCGAACAGTTCCATCGCGCCATCATCAAGGGCCCTGATTTGCGCCGCAGCGTGGGCGCCATTTCTTGCCGGGTTCAAATAGGGCCCCTCGAAATGGACGCCCAACAGGCCCGGTAATTGGTCACTTCGCGCGGCATGCACCGCTTGGGCCGCCGCCGTCATTGTGGCCCAATCATCGCTGATCAGGGTCGGCAACAGGCCGGTCGTGCCATATGCCCTGTGCGCCTGGATAATGGCCGCAATGGCGGCCGGGTCCGGCTGATCGTTGAACATGATCCCGCCGCCGCCGTTAACCTGGCAATCGATGAAGCCCGGCGCCAACAAGCCACCGTCTAGGTCCACGGTTGGAATTTCCGATCCCATCCGACTGGTCAGACGGACCTCTTGGATCATGCCATTCGCAAGCAGCACTTCACGTTTCGGCAGGATCTCCGCACCCGTGAAAATCCGCCCATTGACCAATAGCTGTATGTTCTGTCCGTCGTTCACGGCCTATCCCTTTGTCCCCGGCGATTATATCACCTCACAAGACCGGGTATAATCGGTTATCATCAGTCTGGCTTGTGAACTGTCGGGATCATTTGGATCATGTTCAGTCACCCGGAATTCGACGATCACGAAACGGTCGTATTCTCCCGCGACGAGGCGAGCGGCCTGACCGCCATCATTGCCGTGCACAATACCGCCCTGGGCCCCGGTTTCGGCGGCTGCCGCATGTGGCCCTATGGAGATGAGGAGGCGGCCTTGCGGGATGTGTTGCGCCTCTCGGCCGGCATGACTTACAAGGCGGCGATCTGCGAATTGCCTTATGGGGGCGGAAAATCCGTAATTATCGGCGATGCCGGAAGCCAAAAGACGCCGGCGCTTCTGGGGGCCATGGGCAGATTGGTCGAGGGCCTGGGCGGCCTGTACATCATTGCCGATGATGTGGGCACGACCTTGGATGACCTTGCCGTCATGCGCACCGAAACCGCCCACACCGCCGCCACCACGGCCGCCGCCGGCGAACCCTTGGCGGTGACCGCCCATGGCGTGGCCAGGGCGATGGAGGCAGCTGCCGCCTTTGCCTTTGGCCGCTCCGATCTGGTCGGATTGCGTGTCGCGGTGCAGGGTTTGGGCAATGTGGGCCTGCCCTTGTGCCGCTATCTGCGCGATCGCGGCGCCGATTTGACCGTTTGCGACATTGATCCCGAACGCCTTGCTCTCGCCCGGCGGGAGCTATCGCCCAAAATCGTTCCGGCGGAGGATATTTATGACCGGGACGTGGATGTCTTCGCACCCTGTGCCTTTGGCGCCGTATTGAACGATGAAACGATTCCCCGCCTGCGGGCCAAGGTTGTCTGCGGCGGCGCCAACAATCAGCTGTTGCGGGGGGAGCACGACGCCGCATTGGCGGCCCGGGGCATCTTGTATGTGCCCGACTACCTGGCCAACGCCGGCGGCGTGATCGATTTCCACATGGAACATATCAATGACAACCCGGAAGCGGTGCTGGATGCCGTCGGACGGATCGGCGAGATTACGGCGGATACGCTGGCCCGCGCCCATGCACAGGGCGAAACGCCCTTGCAACAGACCGACCGCCTGGTCCACCAGCGCCTGGATGCCGCCCGCGCGGCACAGTTGTCTTCCCCGCCCGATTAGGGGATCATCACCCATGCTTGATCTTTATCCCCTGCCCGTCGGGTATGTGTATGAACCGCGCCCGATTTCCATTGACCGTGACCAGCAACTGGCGAAGCTGACCGCCAGCGGCATTGACCCGGACGTGCATGGCGACCGCCTGGACCTGACGTTCCTGGGCCTGCCGATCCTGGATGCCTTGATCGAACCCGGCGTACCCCTGCAGGGCCAGGTGCATGTCTATCAACGCTTCATCCAGCGCGCGCCCATTCCGCTGGATACGGAGCTTCATATGCGCGGAGAGATCACCGCCATCGAGCCTGTCGCCAAGGGCGAAGTGGTGCGCTGGGCGTTTGATTTCACCGATGGCGGGGGCCGACCGCTGGTGACGGTGGACCGCGCCGGGTTGCGTCCCCAGACCACCGGCACAGGCGGCAGCGGCGCCACCGACTTCCTGGCGCCGCCGGAGGAAGATCAGCCCGGATTCGGGGAGCTATGGCAGCGCACATTGGTGCCCGACGAAGTGGCCCGCTACAGCAGCGACGGCCGCAACCGCATCCATTCGGACCCGGAGATCGCCCGCCAGTTCGGCTTCCGCGCGCCCATCGCCGCCGGCCTGATGGGGGTGCATTATTACCTTGAGGCCATGGCCCGCCACGATGCGGCGGAGGGCATGGATATCGAAATCTGGTTCAAGCGGCCCATGTTCTGGGACGAGACCCTAACCCTGCGCCACAAAAGCGAAAACGGCCGATTGACCGCCATGCGGATCGAGAACCAGGCTGGCAAGGCGGCCAGCCTGGCCCGCGTCAACCCGACGCCATAAGCGCCATCAACGTTCCAAACGCATATGCGGCAGCCCGTTGGAGGTTTTTTCCGTGGTGGTGAAGTCCTTGTTCAAGGTACAGGACACACGCTGACGAAATGCCGAAAAGCTGTCGAATGTGACAACATCGACCGGTTCATCGAAATGGATCGTCACGCGCATGCGGTCCCCGGCCCCTTGCCGGGCCAGGCCGATCACTTCGCCCACGAAATGCTGGCCAAGATAGTGGCCGCTGACCCGCTCACCAATAAACAAAGGATTATCATTCCGGCGGTTGCCGGCGGCGGCATGCAGGGTATTCCAATCCCGGTAGCCCATTTGCCGGGCCAGGATTTCCAGCGCCTGGCCGTGGCCAATGATCTGTCCATCATCGGCTAGTTTAGATCGCAACCGCTTGGCCTGTGCTTTCAAGGCTTCCACGGATGGAATTGTCGTTATCTCATTCATTATCTCGCCCCATGCAGTCGTCCATGTGGTGCCATAAATCGCATTGTGAATGGTGCCCGCGTTACCACCCGGCCACATGACATTGTGCTGGCGGATAAGATCTATATGCGGCTTCACCGTGGCAAATTGCCTGCGGGCGGCAGGGGCCGTTTCCCTGGGCCGCGATGTTTAGGCGCTGCCATGACAGACGTCAACAAAGAATACCGGCCGGCGGCCTGTACAATGGGCTCCACACCACGTACAAGGCGCTCGTAATAGATATTTGGATCCTTGGTCGTCGGCATTGTTCCGTTCAACCGGCGCAAGTAGATCCCGTTCCGAAAGAATGAACATGGCGAATTTTGAAGGCGTCGTTCCGGCGCTTGGTCAGGCGTTGCAACAGCATGGTTTTGACGTGCTCACCCCGGTGCAGGAAGCGGTCCTGGAGCCGGAGTTGTCGAGCGGGGACCTTTTGGTTTCGGCCCAGACCGGGTCGGGCAAGACCGTTGCCTTCGGCCTGGCGCTGGCACCGACGTTGTTGGCGGGCGCCGAGAGGTTCGCGGTGGCCGATGGTCCCCTGGCCCTGGTTGTCGCACCGACGCGGGAACTGGCCTTGCAGGTCAAACGGGAGCTGGAATGGCTGTATAAACCGACCGGGGCATCCGTCGTATCCTGTGTTGGCGGCATGGACATGCGGACCGAGCGCCGCGCCCTGCAAAGAGGCGCCCATATCGTGGTCGGCACGCCGGGGCGCCTGCGCGATCATATTGAGCGCAAGTCCCTGGATATGACGGCCTTGAAAGGCGTGGTACTGGACGAAGCGGACGAGATGCTGGACCTGGGCTTTCGCGAGGACCTGGAATTCATCCTCGGTGCCGCGCCCAAAGATCGCCGCACCTTGATGTTTTCCGCAACCGTGCCACGCACGATTGCCACCCTGGCGAAACGTTTTCAACGGGACGCGGTGCGAATCTCTACCCAGGCTGAGCAGAGCCAGCATCTGGACATTGAATACCAGGCCCTGGTGGTGGCGGGTAACGAGCGGGAAAACGCCATCATCAACGTGTTGCGCTATTTCGAGGTGCCGACCGCCCTGGTCTTCTGCGCCACCCGGGCGGCGGTCAATCACATGACCGCCCGTTTTACCAATCGCGGCTTTTCCGTGGTCGCCTTGTCCGGGGAGTTGAGCCAGGCCGAACGCAGCCACGCCCTGCAAGCCATGCGCGATGGCCGGGCCAAGGTCTGCATCGCCACCGATGTCGCGGCGCGCGGCATTGATTTGCCGAAATGCGAATTGGTGATCCACGCGGATCTGCCCCGCAACCGCGAGGGCCTGCTGCATCGTAGCGGGCGTACGGGACGGGCCGGCCGCAAGGGCGTCGCGGTCCTGATGGTACCGCACAATTGGCGCAAGCGGACGGAACGCCTGTTGCAGGGCGCCGGTGTTCAGGCCACGTGGGCTAGGCCGCCGTCCGTGGTGGAAATCATGCGCCGGGATGATGAACGCCTTCTGGCTGACCCGGATCTGAACGAGCCGGTCGGCGAGGATGAAGCGGACATTGCCCGGGAATTGCTGGCGCGCCATGGCGCCGAACAAATCGCCGCCGCCTTTGTACGCCGGTCGCGGGCGGGGCGCTCGGCGCCGGAGGAATTGCTTGATACGGGGCCTATGGACCGCAGCTCCGAAAACAAGGGCAAGCGGCGCGACGATTTCAAGGATGGCGTCTGGTTTTCCCTGTCGGTGGGCCGCAAGCAAAATGCCGAGCCGCGCTGGCTGTTGCCCATGCTGTGCCGGGCCGGCAACATCACCAAGCGGGAAATCGGTGCGATCAGGATCGAACAGGGGGAAACCTTTGTGGAGCTGGCGCCGGGCTGTGTCGAAGGTTTCCTGGAAGCCCTGGGCCCCAACGCCACGGTGGAAAAAGATATCATCGTCAGCCGGTCGGACGGCCCAGCGAAAGGACCAAAGGGTGAGCCGGGCGCCGAGACCAGGCGCGAAAAGCCATATGGAAAAATCAAACGCGAGCCCCGGCGTACCATGCTGGAGCCAGACAAGGCGCCAACGCCCGATGAACGTCCGATGCCGGCCACCAAACGACCGAAAAACAAGAAACTGAAAAGAGCGAAAAAGGCTAGACTGGCAGAGTCCAGGTCAAAGGCCCCAAACGCGGCACGGCAAGGCTGCGGTCCCATCAAGCGGACAAAACCAAGAAAGAAACCACCACGGGCCGCGAGCACCTGAGATTGTTGTCCTGGATTGCCGGGTCAAGCCCGGCAATGACAACCCTCCACATTGTCATGCCCGTGCTTGACACGGGCATCCAGGGACACCGGACAGTCTGGCGCCATATGGCCGGAATGATCGAAGCGCTGAAAAGGTAGGAAGAATGGATTTTAGTCTCAGTCCCGAACATCAGGCCTTGAAGGATATGTCCCGGCGCTTTGTCGAAACGGAGTTCCCCCGGGAAAAAATCCTGCAGTGGGTCCGCGACAAGGTGGAGCCGCCGCGCGAGACCTTCATGAAACTGGGTGAACTGGGGGTGTTCGGTTTTCTGCTGCCGCCCGAATACAGCGGCCTGGAAAAAGTCGACCCCACAGGCATGGTGGTCTTTGTGGAGGAACTCTCGCGGGCCTCCTCCGCCCTGTCGACCCATTATGGCCGCGCCGCCGTCATCGTGGGGCCACAGATCGCCCGCTTCGGCAGCCAGGCGCAGAAAGATTTGGTCCTGCCCAAAGTTGTTCGGGGCGAAGTGCAACTGGCCCTGTGTCTGACGGAGGCGGAAGCGGGCTCCGATGCGGCCAGCATCGCCACCCGGGCCGAGGAACAGCCCGACGGCAGTTATCTGATCAACGGCACCAAGATGTTCAACAGCCAGATCGAAAGCGCCGGCTTCGCCGTAATCGCCGCGCGGACCGATCCGGATAAACCCAAGCACGACGGCATAACGCTGTTTTTGGTGGAAAACCCCGGCCAGCGGCCGGAGATCGAATACCATCGGATCGAAACCCTGGGCCTGGCCATCATCCCCACCTATTCCATCGCCTTCAACGATCTGCGGGTGCCGGCCGATGCGATCATCGGCGGTCGCGGCAACGGCTGGAAGGGTCTGCTGGGCGGTCTGGACAACGAGCGCTTCTATCACGGCGCCATTGGCGTGGGCGCCGCCCAAGGCATCATCGATCTGGTTATCGAGTATGTGAACCAGCGCGTCGCCTTCGGCAAACCGCTAGGACGCTTGCAGGCCGTGCGGCACAAGATCGTCGACATGCAGATGGCCGTGGACAGCGCCCGCCTGTTGACCTATCGCGCCGCCTGGAAGCTGGAAAACGAAGGCAGCTGCCATCGGGAGGCCTCCATGGCCAAGGTCGCGGGCGCGGAAGCCTATATGAAAGTATCCCACCAGGGCATCCAGTTGCTGGGCGGGTTCGGCTACAGCGTGGAAAGTGGTCTGCCGATGCATTTCGCAGACGCCAAGATGTTCGAAATTGGCGGCGGCGCCATGGAAATTCAGCGCAATATCATCGCCAAGGAAATGGGCCTTTGATGTTCGACGCAGTTGTCTTCGATCTGGATGGCGTCCTGATCGACAGCGAGCGGATCTATCTGACTGCCTGGCGCCAGGTCGCGGAAGAACTCGATTGTCAGGAAATTGTCGCGGCTTATGTGGACGTTGTCGGGCTGCCCTATGATCAGGTTGAACCCATCGTGCATGCCAATCTGAAGGGCAAAGTCACAATGGAACGGTTTCGCGAGGCGATCGGGGCGGCGGTGGCGCGCCTGGTGGTGGATGGATATCCGCTAAAAACCGGCGTCTTTGAAATTCTGCAGTTTCTCCAGGACCGGGGCATTCCTCGGGCGGTGGCCACCTCCAGCACCACATCCGTGCCGGTAAAATTGCACGACACCGGCCTTGATCGGTATTTCCAGCACGTTGTGACCCGGGACGAGGTCGCCCACGGCAAACCGCACCCGGATGTCTATCTGGCGGCGGCTGAACGTCTGGGCGTCGCGCCGGCCAAATGCGTTGCCGTGGAGGATTCCGAACCGGGCTTACGGGCCGCCCTGGCGGCGGGCATGGTGGTAACACATGTGCCTGATCTGATCGAAATCAGTGCGGAAATTACCGGGAACTGCCGCATCGTTTGCCCGGACCTGTTGGTATTGCGGGACTGGCTAGCGGCGCAACTGGAAGAGGGCTAGGTGTTCAACCGTCTGCCAAGGCGTCCTCGATAAATTCCATGCGGTCCTTGCCCCAGTATAATTCGCTGTCGACGATGAAGCTGGGGACCCCGAAGACACCTTTTTCAAGGGCATTGTTGGTGCTGTCGATCAGCATCTGTCGGATATCGTCGCTTTCCGCCGCCGCTTCCAAGGCATCAGGGTCCACACCCAGACTAGCTGCCAGGGGGCGCAAGCCGCTGTATTCGGCGATCGTGGCGTCGTTTTGTTCCCAATAAGCGGCCATCAGGGCATCGATATAGGCCTCTTCCAGGTCCCATCGGCGCATGGCCAGGGTCGCGCGGAGGGCCCGGCTGGTTTTGATGGGAAACACATCCGGCATGCGGAAGGGCAAATCATATCGTTGCGCCCAGCGCTGTAGATCTCGAAAACGGTTGGAAATCTTGGCTTTTGGCTCCTCCATCAGCACATAATTGTGGTGACGGAAGACAAATCCAAGGTTCACCGCGTGAAAATTCAGCTGCGCATTATGGCGTTTAGCAATTGGCTTTATTAAATGCCACGCAAAATACGAATTTGTGGAGCCAATTTCCCAATAAAAATCAATCTGTTTGGAAGCCATGGCTATTCAAACGCCCCGTGGCGGCCGACGCCATCCACGAAACGCCCGGCGCCGGATTGGAAACCCCCCTGCATGGCAGGTTGCGAGCCGGCAATTTCACGGTCTATCGCCTCCTCCTCCGGGTAATTCCATTGATCGATGGTCGAGGCCCGGTCCGAGAGCATGGCCAATTGGGGGAAATTCGCCAATTGACCGGCGAGTTCCCTGGCCGCCGCAAGCGCGCCGCCAGCGGGCGCCAGGCGGTCAGCCAGGCCCATGGCCATGGCCTCATCCGCCCCGACCGCCCGGCCGGTCATCAACATATCCAAGGCCCGGCTTTCACCGATAATGCGCGGCAGGCGCACCGTACAGCCATTCGGCATGGGCCCGCCGAAGCGGCGGCAGAAAACACCGAAGACAGCCGTGGCGGAGGCCACCCGCAAATCACACCAGACCGCCAGGGCCAAACCGGCCGCGACCGCATGACCCTCGACCGCGGCAATCACCGGTTTTGCCAGGCGTCGCCGGGTCAGGCCGCGATCCTTGCCGGCCCAGTAAAAGCCGATGGATGCCCCCGTGGCCAGTTCGGCCAAATCCGCGCCGGCGCAAAAGGCGCCGTCCGCACCCGTCAGGATCGCCACACGGGCATCGTCATCCGCCTCGAACGCCATGAAGACATCGTGCAGGGTTTGTACGGTCTCCACATCGCAGGCATTTTTCGCGGCTGGTCGGTTGATGGTCACCGTGGTGACGGGCCCGTCCTGGTCCACCAGAACCTTGCCCTGGGCATGTTCCTTCATGGCTTGCCTGCTCCCTTTATCTGATTGGCGTAGTTTCTTAACCGGCTTCCCGTTCCCGCCGCAAGCGTGCCTCGCGAAAGGCGATGTAAGTTGCCGAGGCGAAGATCACCGTGCCGCCGATCCAGGTCCAGATTTCCGGGACTTCGCCAAAGACCAGAAAGCCAATACCGCTGGCCCAGATCAGGCGCACGAAATCATAGGGCAGGATGGCGGTCGCCTCCGCCAATTTCAAAGACTCGGCGAAGGCGACATGGGCCATGGAGCCAAAAATCCCCATGATGGCGAACAGGCCAAGCAGCTCCCAACTGGGCCAGTTCCAGAAGAAGACGGCGGCAATCAAAGTGAACGGTATCAGGAATATGTTCTGATAGGTGGTGATGGTCAGGGATGATTCGGTGCGCGCCAGGGACTTGATGATCAATATGGCACTGGCCCATATGGCCGAGGAGGTCATGACCAGGATGGCGCCGAAATCCAGTTCGATGACCCCGGGACGGACAATGATCATGGCCCCGGTGAAGCCCAAAACCAAAGCGATGATGCGCCGGGCACGAACCTTTTCGCCAAGGAAAATGATCGCGCCTAGAGTGGCGAACAAAGGTGCGGTAAAACTGACGGCGGAAATTTTTGCCAGGGGCGTGATGGACAGCGCATAGAAGAACATCAGCATGGCAAAGACCTGCATGGTGCCCCGCAACGCATGCAGCTTCAGCCGCTTTGTCCGCAGCGCCGCCGCTCGGCCACGCAAAGCGAAAGGAAGCACCGCCAGCAGGCCAAAGAAATTTCGGAAAAACGCCACTTCGAACGGATGGATCTGCCCTTCCGTGGAGGCATAGCGGATCACCGTGTGCATGGAAGTAAAGCACAACGTGGAAAACAAAATCAGCACGACCGCGCGCGTGGGAGGAGTTAAGCGCCCTAACGTGCCGTCGATGGCGGCGCTCAAGGTGTTCATGATGGCGGCAACCTAGTCATTGCCGGGAGTCTGGACAAGTGATCATCGCGCATGGCACCTATGCACCAGGCAAAGGGAGAATATGCATCATGAGCGCTTTTCGCGTCGTCGCCACCAATCACACATCTTTCACGGTTTCGGATCTGGATCGCAGCATTGCCTTTTTCACCGAGGCCCTGGGTTTCGAGATGCTGAACCGCGCGCCCCGCGATCCCAAACTGGTGGCATCCATCTCCGGCGTCCCCGGCGCGGATATCGAGGTGGCCTATATTCAGGGCCCCGGCCATCGCCTGGAGCTGATCCAATATCACGGTCCCGCCGACCGGGGCGAGGTGGACTGCCGCCCCTGCGACAGCGGTTTTGCCCATGTGGCCTATGACGTGGATGACGTTGATGCCGCCGTCGCCGCATCAGCCGCCCATCAGGTCCTGCCCATCGGTAAGGTGACGGTGATCGACAAAGGACCCAACGCCGGCCGCAAGGTTGTCTACCTACGCGACCCGGACGGCGTCACAATTGAATTCATCGAGGTGTCCTAGTCTGAAGCCTGCCGCGGCTCAATTCTTAGCCTCGGAATTATTCGGCCGCGACGTTCGAACGAGCACCCCAGCGGTAGACGAACACTTCATCTTCCAGATCGATCTCGGGGAACTCGTTCTTCTCGCGCCAATAATCCTGGGTATGCTGCCATTCCAGCTTGTTACCGCGTTTGGGCAGCAGGGGCATGGCGCGCTTCAGGTAATTGGGGTTGAAATTGTCCTCGTCCATCCAGTCGAACAACGGCATATCCTTGTCCTGCTCCGGCAGGGCCGGCTCCACGCTCTTGGCGTCGGTTCCCTTCATGTGGTTCAGCAGGCGGCAGACAAAATCCGCGATCAGCTCGCTGCGCAATGTCCAACTCGCCCGGAAATAACCAAATACCCAGGCCAGGTTCGGCACGCCGGTGAACATCATGCCGCGGTAGGTGACCGTGTCGTGGAAATCGAGCGGCTTGCCGTCTAGGGTAAAGGCGATATCGCCCATGATATTCATATTGAAGCCGGTGGCGGTCACGATGATATCGGCTTCCAGCTCCTCGCCCGACTGCAAAAGGATGCCCTTTTCGGTGAACCGGTCGATCTGATCCGTGACGACCGAGGCCTTTCCGGACTTGATGCCCTCGAACAGATCGCCATCGGGTACAAAGGCGATGCGCTGGCGCCAGGGCATGTAAGAGGGAGTGAAATGCTTGTCCACATCATAATCGGGGCCCAGCAGTTCGCGCACCGGGGCCAACATCTCCTTCTTCACCGCCTCGGGGTTGTCGAAGCACATTTCGGTGAAGGCGGACTGATCGAACATGATCTTGCGCCGGGTGATGTCGTGGATTGTCTCCTCGTCAACCTGAAGCTCGCGCAGGGTCTCGGCGATATCGATGGCGTTGCGCCCGGGCCGGAAATAGGTTGGTGAGCGCTGCAACATGGTGACATGGGCCGCGGTCCCCGCCATGGCCGGAATAACGGTCGCCGCCGTCGCGCCGGAGCCGATAACAAGGATGTTCTTGCCCGCATAGTCCAGGTCTTCCGGCCAGTTTTCGGGGTGCGCGATTACGCCCTTGAAGTCATCCATGCCCTGCCAGTCGGGTGTATAGCCCTCCCGATGGCGGTAATAGCCCTGGCACATCCACAGAAAATTGCAGGTGATGCGAACTGTTTCGTCCGTGTCCAGACGCACGGCCTCGATCGACCAGAGGCTGTCCTCGTGGGACCAGTCAGCCTTCACGATCTTGTGGCGGTAGCGGATGTACTGATCCAGGTCGTTCTCCTCGATCACATCGCCCATATAGTTGAGGATTTCCTCCGCCGTCGCGATTGGCGGGCCGATCCATGGCTTAAAACTGTACCCGAAGGTGTGCAGATCGCTGTCCGAACGGATGCCGGGGGATCGATGGGTCCACCAAGTGCCGCCGAAGCTGTCTTCCGTCTCCAGAATGGTGAAGCTGGTATCCGGGCATTCCTGGCGGAGTTGATAGGCACCGGCAATCCCGGAAATCCCGGCGCCGACGATCAGAACGTCGAAATGTTCGGCGTTGGCTGCGCTCGCCCGCTGGCCTGTACCATTTGTTTTTGCTTCTTGCTTCGCCATTGATGCGCGCTCCTTCAATCGGGGTGGGCTGTCGCTCGAAAACAGCCGGCTGTTTGACGGTCCGGACAGACCTAGCAATGTATTATAATTTCGCCATTGATCACGAGTATAACGCCAGCGGACAAAATGACGCAGGTCTTTGATGCCCGGTCATCGCCTCTGCTTCGCCGCCAAAACCGATTGTTAGCGGATCAATCCGGTCGGCATAGACACGATCGCAGCCATGAATATCGACACATTGGCCAACAATGTGTTTGCGTGGAATACTCTGTGCCCAGTGTTATTGCCTACGACGTAAAGCGGAATTTACGATGACCAAATCTGATACTCGTCGAAAAACATACAAGAGCATGACCAAGGCCGAGCTTGTCGAAACCCTTCTGTCGCGTGATCACATGGAAGAGGAAGTAACATCGGCCCGCAAACACGCGGAAGAAGCGTTGGCAGAAAAGGAAGCTCAGCTGAGAATTGTTCTGGACAATTTGCCGAGTGGATTCAGGTATGTTGATAAAGACAGGCGCGTCATGCTGTTCAATCAACAATACAGCCAAATCCGCGGCTTTCCCGACGGCATCGTGAAAATCGGCGGACTGGCTCGCGACGAGAACATGTTTTTGGCAAATCGTGGGGATTTCGGCCCGGGAGATCCGGAAGATTTGGTGGACAACATTATGTACGGGTATGCGTATGAAACGGAGCCACAGAATTATCTTCGGACGACAGTCACGGGGCAAACCGTCGAAGTTCGCTCAGCACCGGTCGATGGCGGCGGTATTGTGCTTACCTATACCGATGTTACCGAGCGTAAGCGTGCGGAGGATGAACTGGCGAAACAGAAGGCACTTCTGACCGACGCTATCGAATGCACGTCGGACGGATTTTCCCTATATGACGCTAATCACCGGCTAATCGTATGCAACAATACATTCAAGAAAATGTATCGATATTCGGACGACGACGTCGCCGGCGGCGCGACCGCGGAACAGTTGCTGACACTGAACATTCAGCGCGGCGTTGTCGCGGAGGAGGACGGTGGCGCAGCGATCACGCGCCAGCGGCGAGAACACTTTGGTCGCGGCGGCGAAATCGTGGATTTGCCTCTTTCAGACGGCCGTTGGCTGCAAGTTCACTCTCGCCGAACCTCCGACGGCGGCATCGTCACGCTTCACAGCGACATCACTGACCGCAAACGTGCGGAAGAAGTGCTTCGTGGCGCCAAGGAACAAGCAGAAGCAATCGCCGCGACAAAGACCGAGTTCGTCGCCGTAGTCAGCCATGAAGTCCGCACGCCCATGAACGGTGTACTGGGCATGGCCAGGCTTTTGCTGGAAACGCCTTTGGTGCCGGAACAACGGGAATATGCCCAAAGCATTGTTGATTCAGGCGAGGTCCTGCTGGTCATCCTGAACGATCTTCTCGATATCTCAAAACTTGAAGCCAGCAAACTGGAAATTGAAACCGTGGCCTTTGCGCCCGGACGACTGGTCGAAGACACGTTGAAAATCATGGCGTCAACAGCCAAGGAAAAGGGTCTGGAACTTACCTGTGACATTGCCGCCGATCTGCCTAATGTTCTGTTGGGTGACGTCAACCGGTTGCGCCAGGTGCTTTTTAATCTGCTTAGCAACGCCATCAAATTTACCGGTACAGGCCGTGTCTCCGTCGCGGTCGGCGGCGCTGCGCGGGGTGACGACGAGATATCATTCGAATTGGCCGTGACCGACACCGGTGTCGGCATCAGTGAGTCTCAGGCCGAAAAGCTGTTCGCCCCTTACGCTCAGGCCAATGTCGAAGTCGCCCGGCGCTATGGCGGCACTGGTCTTGGGTTAATGATTTGCCGCCGTCTCATCGAACTGATGGGCGGTGAAATAACGCTGCGCAGCGCGCAGGGCACGGGAAGTACCTTTGCCGTTTCCGTGCCGCTCGGGATTAGCCGCGATCATGATATGGCGGACCTGGCCTTGCCCGCCCGGACGCCCGCCGGCGAAGGGCGAATTCGGCCGGGCACCGCGCGCCGTGTATTGGTGGTTGAAGACAATGTCACGAACCGCCGGGTCGTGCTTGGCATTCTGCGAAAAACCGCCTCGGAACCCGTTGTCGCGGAAAACGGGCAAGAGGCGCTCGACAAGATCGCCAGCAGCGGCCCATTCGATGTGGTTCTGATGGATCGGCATATGCCGGTTATGGATGGTATCACGGCGACGGAGAAGATCAGGGCGATGGATGGGCCGACATCAAATATACCCATCATCGGCCTGACCGCGGCGGCAACCCAGCTGGAAATCCAAGCCTGTCTTAATGCCGGGATGAACGATGTGGTGACCAAACCGATTGACCCCGGACAGTTGCTGGACGCAGTTTCACGGTTGACCGGCGGAGATGAGGACCTCTCTCGGCCCAAATTCCCCGACAGGGCTGTGGCCGATACAAACCTTGCCGACGATAACGCGGTCCTCGATGTTTCTGTTCTGACCCGACTGGGTGAGGACAACGGCGATGGCGAAATCCTTGATTTCATAGATGACTTCAGACAATCGGCGCCTCGCTCCGCCGATGCGTTCCAGGCGGCATCTTCAATTGATGATTTGTCAGTGATGACCCTGCAGGCGCACGATCTCAAAAGCAACGCCGCCGTGGTCGGTCTGACACGGCTTTCGCGTCTGTGCCAGACAATCGAACTTTCATGCATCGACAAACGGTTGAAAGCTGCGCAGGCGCTGGGCCTGGACTTGGCCCCGGAACTGGCGGAAGCATTGAGCGCGCTGGCCGATTATCAGGCGAGCGGGCCGGGTACGGGAGAAAATGTACAGGCAAAATTCCTTGCCGAAGTGGGACATGAGCTGCGCGGAACGCTGAACAGGGCGCTGTTTCATATTTCCACATTGGCGGAAAATGGCAACGAACTTGGAAATTTCGACAGAATTGAGGATCAGGCCGTCAGCATTCACCGGGAGGCCGAGCAGATGTTCGAGCTAGCCGGTGATGTGCTGATGTTACTGCGTACCGAGCTGGCCCAGGGTGAAATCGGTGTCGAGACCCTCGCCGGTCCGGAAGACGCCGTTCAGTTGATTTCCGAATGCCTAAAGGATGCGAGGCCTACTGGCGTGGATCGCGGCATTGAAATCGATGTGGAGAAAATGCCCGATGCCGCGCCCATCAATACAGATCGGGACGTCACGCGGCGATCGATTGGCAATCTGCTGAAAAACGCCACCGAAGCCAGCCCCGACAATGGCACCGTATCGATTTCCGCGACTTCGGACGATGCGGCCCTGAAATTCTTCGTCACCGATCAGGGTGCCGGTTTGTCGCCAGATGAAATGGCATGCCTGGCGGAACCCTTCGGCCGGTTGTGGGATATCGCCGGTACAAACAAAAACCTCACCCGGCGCTATCTCGTGGCCGACCGCCTTATTTCGGGGATCGGCGGGCGGCTTGATATCAAGACGGCGCCGGGTGCAGGCACAACGGCAACACTCTTGATCACCGAAATGCCGGACTGAGCCCATTGATCTGAATGCTTCGGTTTGACCGCCTTTGCTGTTATACGGCGAACCGACGTGTTAGCCTTGATCATCCAGAGTGAATCAAGAGATCGCAACTTGACACAGTACAGCGTCCTTCTCATTGAAGATGACCTGTTTTTCGCCAGAGACCTGACACGTTATCTGGTCGAGCAGGGTTTCGATGCGGCCACGGTCGGGGACAGTGCCGAGATGTTTAAGGCCATCGACGCCCGTGGCTTTGATTGTTTCGTGGTTGACCTGACTCTGCCGGATGAAGACGGCATTGTTCTAATCCGTAAATTGCGGTCACGTTCGAACGCGCCCATTATTGTTTTGACCGGCCGCGACGGGATCGAAGACAAATCGGCCTCGTTCGAACTTGGCGCCGATGATTACCTCACCAAACCGATCGATCCCCGGGAATTGGTAATGCGCCTGAATTCCAACTTGAATCGTTCCGCGGGTGCCGGCGTCAAGAGTGGCGACATTCTGCACGTGGGTGACTTTGTCATTGACCGCGCCCGCCACGAAGCCCATGGCCCCGGCGGCGTGGCGATCAAATTTACCTTGGCCGAGCTGCACCTGATCTGGGTGCTGGCCGAAGCCGACGGCAAGGTGATGTCGCGCGATGTCCTGATCGACGCCATCTCCGACGGCGAGGGGCCGGAGACATTCCGCGCCATCGATGTGACCGTCAGCCGCGTGCGCAAGAAACTCGGCAAGGACGCCGTCGTCACGGTTTTTAACAAGGGCTACAAGTGCGGCCTGAGCGTCGCCCGCCCCGGCTGAGACGCGAACCCCCATTTTGCGATTCATCGCGAACCTGAACGCCTAAGTTTTGTCTGAAATTCATTTCGGCCCATGCCGAATTTATCCGCAATTTCAACGCGGCAAAGTTTTTTCGAAAAATTTCTCCATTGTTTCAAATGGTTACAAGTATTTTGATGCTGTAACATCTGTGAAACCTCTCGTGCTTCGCGGCTCGATATAACAGTCTCCAGTTAATTAGACGAAGCCCAATACCGGGCACGAACAAAACCAAGTGGAAGAATGTTATGGCGAAGGAAACTTTTTAAACGACGGCAGCACAATTTTCGCAGACGCCAATCAAGACGTCTTTGCTGACCTAAACGCAGGGCAAACAGTCGTCGTTAGTGGCGGCGGAGATCCATGGGAGGGCGATGATATTGCATAAACCTGAAGACCTGGGGCGGGATTTCTCTCCTGTTTTCCCGCCCGATCGCACCCGGAACCCTATATTTCAGGGTTCCGGGTGTAACTTTTCAAAAGGCATTTATCGGGCAGAACCGTGGAGACATGTATGGGAGATCGTACATGTGGTCGACGTAAACCTTTCGCGAAGCCGGCCGGATTGAATACACTGTCATTGCGCCGTCCTCTGCGGCGTCTGCTCGTGCGCGGGTGATGAACGTTCAACATAGTCCGTCATGAACAGTCTGAAACTGTTCTGTCCGGGCGACGGTGCGGACAAACTTCGGCATTGGTCTAAATTGGGGATCTTGATGACGATTGAAACGATCATCGTGGCTGCCGCCGTCTTGGCGATATTCGCGGC
Organism: Rhodospirillaceae bacterium; assembly: GCA_018667855.1. Lineage (GTDB taxonomy): Bacteria > Pseudomonadota > Alphaproteobacteria. Next base: position 18,303 of record JABIRL010000015.1, on the reverse strand, counting down.
CGTGATGTTTTTTGCGTTTCGCCAACAGCAACGAAATCACCGGCAAATCATGGCGGCGTATGAGGCGGGCGACAGAAAGGTGGTCCGCAAGCAAATTATATCAGGCGCCGTGGTTCTCATCGGTTTTGTCGCCATTATCGGCTACGAGGAGGGAATTGAGGGGGCGATCACCGTCGTTGCCGTCATGGCAATTTTGCTCGCCTTGGGTTTCTTTGCGTTGTGCGTGGTCATGTGGCGGCGCCAACTCAAGTTGGATGATCCATCCTCCGGCCCGATCCATCGATATGACAATCGCTTCCTGTTCGGCGGGGTGTTGTTGGCGATCACGGCGTTCGTCGGTGGAACAGCCACTCTGGTCACTTATCATGGCCCCACCACCATTATCATATACTTTGTCGTCGTACCGCCGGCGGCCGGCCTCATCCTGTGTCTGCAATGGTTATTCCGTCGCCTGCGCTGCGGCGCCAAGCGCTGAACCGAACCGGCTATATTGCAAGGTGGTATTAAGGCTGGGTAGGTCCGCCCTCTCCGACCACGACAAAGGGAGCCCAGAACAGCGGGTGAGCATAATGTGGTCTGTCACTGCTTTCGATGAGCGCCAACATTGCCCGCTGGTGCGCTTCCGCGCGGCCAACCCCGGGAACTTGCATTTCTTTCAGCGTCCGCGTCGTGATCCGTACCGCCGCATCGGAGGCCACCGGCCAATGGGATACCAACAGCGAGCGGGCGCCGGCATAGAAAAACGCCTTGGCGAGGCCGGAGAGACCTTCGGCCCCCGGTGTGCCGTCGCCGGCGGCTGTGTTGCAGGCGGACAGGATGACCCAGTCCGCATCAAGCTTCAGCTGCGCCACCTCACCCGCCGTGAGCAACCCATCGTCCAGCGCGCTTCCGACTTTGGGCGGTGTCAGGACCAGCGCCGGTTCGGCAAGACCGCCAAGATCGCCCGCGACAAGGCCGTGTGTCGCAAAGGTGACCACCTTGAATTCCGAAAGTTTCATTTTCTTGAGCGCCGTTTCCGTTGCCGCCCCGCCAACAAGCAAGGCCGCATCATCGACGTTGAGCGAGCGGGCCATGGATCGCAACTCGTCGTAGGAATCAGGTAGGGACGGCAGGCCGCGAACCGAGCTGACATCGGCCACACCGCGGGCTGTAAACAGAGATGTGAGCGCTACACCGCGGTTGGAGCCCGTCTCCCCCTCCAGTTTTGGATCACCGACGCCAAGGAACGGACGCGAAGCCTTGGCCCGACGGGCAAATGTCCGCAACGCCTTGAGCGAAGAAACCGACGGCAGGGTGGTCATGGCATAATTCCGGGCTAGCCATGGCACCTTGCGATAGTCTCCGAGCGCTTCAGTTTTACCGTTGAACGCCTCCGTCACCAGCACGCCCAGCGGCAGGCTCTGCAGTGCTCCGCCCGGCACCACGAAGACATGCCGGGCCCCCTGCAATATCTGTTCGACCGGCTGGAACAGCTTCCGGTACAGCGCGAACGCCTTGGTGGTATCGAAGGGCGGTATATCGGCCAGTGTTTCCACACCCACGGGATCCAACCCCTTGCGAAGTGCCGTCACGGCGTCGGTAAGTTCGTTCGCCCCGAGTTTGATTTCTTTAGCCATGACTCGATCCTGCCGGACAGCGAACACGAAACTGCGATCATCCCAAACCAGATAGGTCAGCAACGCTTCGTCCCGGGCCAGCAGACCTTGCAATTCCAAGAGCGGAACAGGCTTCGGGGCGGTCAGTTCGGCGAACTGCGGAAATGACTTCTCCAGCCGTGCGTCGATCTCCATGATTTTGTCATCGTTCCGCGCCAGCGCGCGGCGCAACGCCGACTCACGGCCCAAATCCCGTTTGCCGGCCGGCTGGCTCACGGCTTTGACCAGCGCCCCGTCGAGCTGGCGCCATCTCGCCGCCGCGTCTTGACGCGCGCGCATCAGATCCGCCAGCTTATCGTCGCCCACCGCAAACCGCGCCGCCATGCGCGATACGGCGGCTCCGGCACTCGAGGCCGTCGCGAGTTGGCCGGATTCAAAGCCTTCGGCAACAAGAGAGACGCGATTTTCCATGTCGATGTTTGACATCGCCAAGGTGTCATGCACATGAAAGAGGAATACGTAGCGAATGGATTTTTGTTCGCTGAGACGGCCGCTGCCCTTGCCGCCTCCCGTACGGATGGCCCGGTCCCGCCGAATGTCAACGGCACGGCGAATGCGGCTGAGACTTTGGGCTGTCTTACCCTGGGTCCGGTACAGCACCGCCAGGTTATTGAGCGATGTGGCAACGTCGGGATTATCGGGGCCAAGAACTTTTTCCCTGATCGCCAGGGAGCGCTCGTAAGCCGACTCCGCCTCGCCGTAACGGCCTTGGGCCAGATACAACCCCGCCAGATTATTGAGCGAAGTGGCGACGTCGGAACTATTGGGGCCGAAGGCTTTCACCAAAGTCGCCAGGGAACGTTTGTAGAGTGGCTCCGCCTCGGCATAACGGCCTTGGGTCCGGTACAACACCGCAAGGCTGCTGAAAGAGATGGCAAGCGACGGATGATCAGGGCCAAGGGCTTTCTCGATGATCGCCTGGGCCCGCTTATGAAGGGTCTCGGCCTCGCCGTTTCGGCCTTGGAGCCGGTAAAGCTCCGCAAGATTGCTGAGCGTCCATGCGACGTTGGGGTGGTCGGGGCCAAGGGTCTTCATCTGGATGGCCAAAGAACGCTTGTAAAGCCGTTCTACCTGGCCGTGGCGGCCCTGCGCGCGGTACAACCCCGCCAGATTGTTGAGCGACGTCGCGACATCAGGATGACCGGGGCCAAGGGTTTTCTCCTTTATGGCCAGGGAACGCCTGTATATGGGTTCTGCCTCGTCATAACGGCCTTGGGAACGATACAGGGCCGCCAGGTTGTTGAGTAACGTGCCGACAGAGGTATGTTCGGGGCCGAGGGCTTTCTCATTTATTGCCAAGGATCGTTTGTAAATCGGCTCCAACCTCTCCGAGCGGCCTTGGGCCCGGTACAATTCTGCCAGATTGTTGAGCACGGCGGCCACGGCGGCATGGTGGGGACCGTTGGTTTTCTCGTATATTGCCAGCGCGCGCCTGTAGAGCGGCCCGGCCTCGCCATAGCGGCCTTGGTTGTAGTAGAGCACCGCCAGATTTCCGAGCAACGCGGCAACCTTGGGATGGCTAGGACCGAGACTTTTCTCCCGCATCGCCAAGGCTCGCTCATATAGGGGCTCCGCCTCACCATAGCGGCCTTGGACCCGGTAGAGCTCCGCCAGATTGTTCAACGATGCTGCGACGAAGGTGTGGTCGGGGCCATGGACTTTCTTATAGATCGCCAGAGAACGTCGGTAGAGCGGCTCGGCAATACCATAGCGGCCCTGAGCCAGGTACAGTGCCGCCAGGTTGTTGAGCGACCGGGCGACGTCGGAATGGTCTGAGCCGTAGGCTTTCTCCCGGATCGCCAGGGACCGTTTGTAAAGCGGTTCCGCTTCCCTAAAGCGACTTTGCCGGTAATGCAGTTTCGCCAAATTATTGAGCAATCTGGCGATGGAGGTATGTTCCGGGCCCAAGGCTTTTTCGAGGATCGCCAGCGAACGCCCATAGAGCGGCACAGCCTCGTCGTAGCGGCCCAGAACCCCATATAGATCCGCCAGATTGTTAAGGAGCACAGCATAGGTCTGGTGCGTGGGACCAAGTTCATTCTTGCCCAATTCCAACGCATTTCGCGCAAATTGTACAGCCTCGGCGTACTTGCCCTTGGATGTCAGAGCTTCGTATTGCCGATAGGCCGCCATTAATCCCGGCGACTGCGCGGCGGCCAATGGCGCGAATACAACCAGCGGCCAAACTAGCAGCAGGGTAAGAAATAGGCGCTTCACGTTGTCATCTCCGACCAGCATTCAAGCGGGAGCCCGCGTTCGCTTGCCCTTCCGATTAGTGGAGATCGAGCGCTACCCGGCACCGCCCCGATGCGGCATTCCCCGTCGCCTTCGTATGTTAGATCTTAGGCCGGGGGCGCTTTAGCCATGCCTCACGGGCGGTGATAACTTTGCGCCGATATCCTTTATATCTTCGCTGATATGATAACAGACGCGTCAAACAGTTGAGCATATGATTTTCGCCAATAGCGCTTGCCGGGTGACTTAACGTTGTCGGCATCGGCGCTTAAATGTGGGACTATCACGAAACAGGCGCCCAACGACGGCGCCATTCGCGGGAGAAAACATCATGTCGAGATATCATTTGAACCACATCAATATCCGCGCCACCTCGCTTGAGGAAACACGTGATTTCTACGCCGAGGTATTGGGTCTGGAGAACGGCTTTCGCCCGCCGTTTCCGGTACCGGGCTATTGGATGTACGCCGGCGACATGCCGATCATCCATATTTCACCGCTGCAGCCCGACAGCCCGCCGCGAACCAATCCGGACGGCATGGGCAAGGGGCTGGATCACTTCGCCATGTGGGGTTCGGGCCTGGCGGAACAGCTTGCGGTGCTGGAAAAACACGGCATCAAATACCACAAACGGCTGGCGGGCGGCGGCAGGGTGATCCAGGTTTTTTTCAACGACCCCAACGGCGTGCAGATCGAACTGGGCTTCAACCCCGAGGACGAAGGCGTCACGAAAAAGACATTCGACGGCCAGATTTACGAATAAGCATGACGGTCAATTGGCGCCCAGTTCATCCCGCAGCAAGGCAGCACCCGCACCCAATGCCTTGAGCTTGCCTTCCGCCACCTTTCGGGACAGTGGCGCCATGCCGCAATTGGTGCAGGCGATCAGGCGTTCGGGATCGACAAACTCTAGCGCCGCACGCAAGGTCTCGGCGACCTGTTCCGGGGTTTCGATGGTGTTGGTGGCCACATCGATGGCGCCGACCAGCACCTCCTTGTCCCGTAACAGGCCCAGCACCGATAGCGGCACCCGTGAATTGGCGCATTCCAACGAGACCTGATCGATTTGGCTGTCATTGAGGGCGGGGAAGAATTCCTCGTATTGACGCCATTCCTCGCCCAGACCATGTTTCCAATCAATATTCGCCTTGATGCCGTAGCCGTAACATATATGCACGGCCGTCTTGCAGGTCAGCCCCTCAATAGCCCGGTGCAAGGCCTCCACACCCCAGGTCGGCACCTGATCCATGAAGGCATTGAAGGCCGGTTCATCGAACTGGATGACATCGACGCCTAACGCTTCCAACTCCCGCGCCTCCTGGTTAAGCACTTCAGCAAAGGCCATGGCCATTTCCGGACGGCCGCCATAATGGGCATCGGCGATGGTGTCGCAAATTGTCATCGGCCCGGGCAGGGTGAATTTGAATTGGCCGTTGCTGCGTTCGCAGCAAAATTTAGCGCCGTCGCCATGGACCGACCCGGTGCGTTTTATGGCCGCGGTCACGGTTGGAACCTGGGCGTCATAGCGGTTGTCGCGAATGCCCATGGTGGTCATGCGCTGCCAATCGATGCCTTCGATCTGTTCCAGAAATCCGTGCACGAAATGCTTCCGGAATTGTTCCCCATCACTGACGATATCGATACCCGCGTCTTCCTGGATCTTGATCCAGGCCAGGGCCGCGTCCTGCTGCCCTTCAATCAGGTCATCCCCTTTCAGGCGCCATGGTGCCCACAGCACCTCCGGCTCCGCCAGCCAGGCCGGTTTCGGAAGACTGCCTGCAACCGTGGTTGTGATCATGACGACCTCGTTCCTAATCAGGGACCAAATATTATTTTCGGAAGCCACGTGGTCAAGTCCGGGAACATCGCCACGATGAGCAGCGCCACCACTTGAATGGTGACGAAGGGTATAACTCCCTTGTAAATCTGCAACGTGCTGACCGACGGGGGCGCAACGCCCCGCAAATAGAACAGTGCGAAGCCGAATGGCGGTGTCAGGAACGAGGTCTGCAGATTTATCGCGATCATGATGCCGAGCCAAACCGGGTTCAGATCCATCAACAACAGGATCGGCGCAACGATGGGCACCACGACAAAACTGATTTCGATGAAGTCTAGGAAAAAGCCCAGAACGAACATGATCGCCATGACCACGACCATGGCGCCGAAGGTGCCGCCCGGCAACGAGGTCAGGAAATCATGTACCAGATCGTCACCGCCCAAGCCCCGGAACACCCCGGAAAACAACTGGGCGCCGATGACGATACCAAAGACCATGGCGCTGACCCGTGTCGTCTGGCGCATGACTTCATGCAGTCCCCCGGTGCCGTAGACCCGTCCAAGGCTGACGGCGATGCCCCAGACCAGGGCGGTGCAGCAGATCACGGCAATGATGATACCGATCATATCGCCGGTTGGGATATTATCGCGCGCGACCCGCAGATCCATGAACCCGGTGAGAATAAGAACAACGACCAGACCCACGGTCGCGGCGTAAATCGGCATGGGTTTATCCGGATCAAGCCTAAGACCACCCAGCAAAGTGGCGCCAATAGCGCCGACCGATGCCGCCTCCGTCGGGGTCGCGATGCCGGCAAGGATAGATCCGAGCACTGAAATGATAAGCACCATGGGCGCGACCAAGGCATGAGACACCTTGATGAAGAGTTCTTGGTTGGTCCGCCCTTCCATGAGCTCATCGCGGGGGATCGGCGGCGATGTCTCCGGCCGCACAATGGCGATGAAAATATGGTAAAGGATATAGAGGCCGACCAACATCAAGCCTGGGATTAAAGCGCCGGCGAACAGATCACCCACGGATACCGGATCGGGCGCGAAATTGCCCAGCTGGCGCTGGGCTTCTTGATAAGCGTTGGAGATTTGATCGCCCAGCACCACGAGTACCAGCGAGGGCGGTATAATCTGACCCAATGTGCCCGAGGCGCAAATCGACCCACAGGCTAGCGACGGATCATAGCCCCGGCGCAACATGGTAGGCAGCGCCAACAGCCCCATGGTGACCACCGTGGCGCCCACGATCCCGGTGGAGGCAGCCAGCAGGGCACCCACCACACAGACCGATATGCCGAGGCCGCCGCGCAGGGAACCGAACAGCATGGCCATGGTATCGAGCAGTTCCTCGGCCACCTTCGATCGTTCGAGCATAACTCCCATGAAGACGAACAAGGGTACGGCGATCAGAATTTCACTGGTCATCGCATTGCCGTAAACGCGGTTCGGCAGAATGCCCATGAAAGCCAGATCAAAGACGCCGAACGCATAGCTGACGCCGGCGAAAATCAAGGCGGTGCCGGCCAAGGAAAAGGCCACGGGGAAGCCGATCATCAGAAATCCGCAGACGCCGAAAAACATTGCGATGACGAAAACCTCGCTGGTGCTCATACCCCCACCTCCCCGGCATCAGGCTCGGGCGGATTGATTGGTTCCCGCCCGGTCATCACGTACCAGGACTTGACCAAAAGGGAGAAGCCTTGCAACGATAAAACGAATGGAAATACCAACAACATAGACTTCAACAACCAGAACGGCATGAAGGTCCCTTCCGGTGAACCTTCCCAGACACGGATTGAAGCGCCGACGAAAATAAATGATTTCCAAGTCAGCATAGCGCACAGCGGCCACAGGAATATCAACACGCCAAAGAAATTGACCCGTGCCTTGTTCATCTCCGTTGCGCCGCCGTAGAAAATATCGACGCGCACATGGCCGTCATGCAGCAGGGTATAGCCGGCGGCCACCAAAAACAGCATGGCGTGCATGAAGACAATCGATTCCTGCATGGGAATAAAACCCAGCCCGAAGACATAGCGCAGCACCACGACGGTGAATTGCATCAGGACCAAGGCCAGGGCAAACCACGCCACGACGCGGCCCAGCTGTTCGTTGAAAAAATCTATTGCGCGGACGACGGCTTTAATATCGGGCATGGGGCATCTTTCGGTGCAAGATACACAAGATACAGCTGTGAGCACCCGCGCCAGAAAGACGGCGCGGGTGCTCTAATCAACCGGTTACAGTCGAACGTGTTAGGTTCAGGAATACTTGAACGGCAACGACCGTGCATTCATGAAGCCCTGCTCGCCGATCTTGGCCCACGTAATGGCCTGCTTCCGATAGGTGATGAAGCTGTCGTAGACGCGTTTCGTGAACGGGTCGGAATTGCCAACCTTGCCGATCACATCGCCTGCAACCTCACCGATTTTCATCAGCATCTCTTTTGGATACTGATGCAGCTGCACGCCATGTTTGGTCAACAGCACATTCAAGGACCCCAGATTGCGAGCATTGAACTCGGCGAACTGATTATGAGCCTCGGCATCGATCACCGTCTTGATTAGAAGCTGCTCATCCTTGGTCAGGCCATCCCATACCTTCTTGTTCATGCCATAGCTGCCGGAAGTGCCTGGTTCATGGAAGCCGGGGTAGTAATAATGCTTGGTGATCTTGTGAAAACCAAATGCCAGATCATGCCAGGGCCCGACCCATTCAGCCGCATCAATGGCGCCAGAGGCCAAGGCCGGATAGATTTCCGCCACCGGCAGATTGACGACCGTGACACCGAGGGCACGAAGAACTTCGCCGCCAAGACCAGGCATGCGGAATTTCAAACCCTTGAAATCGTCCAGTTCGTTGATGGTTTTGCGATACCAGCCGCCCATCTGGGTACCGGTACTGTTGCCCAAGAATCCCTTGAGGCCGAAATCAGCAGATAGTTCGTCCCAAAGCTCCTGGCCGCCGCCATATTTCATCCACGCGGCATGCTCAGTTCCCGTCAGGCCATATGGCACGGTGGTAAAGAAGTTAAAGGCCTTGTGCTTGCCCTGCCAATAATATTCGGCGGACTGATACATTTCCGCGTCGCCCGCGCTGACCGCGTCGAAGACGCCAAAGGCCGGCACCAATTCGCCGCCGCCATAAACCTTGACCTTAATCTTGCCACCCGAGAGTGCCGTGATATTGCGGGCCACGCGTTGCCCCGAAGTACCAAGGCCCGGTGAATTCAATGGCCAGGACATGGCCAGTTTCCATTCCTTCAGACCCTGTGCAATTGCTGGTTTGGGAAAAGTGGATGCTGCGACTGCTGCCGTGGCAACGCCCGCCGCTGTCGCACCTTGAATAAAATCACGCCGTTTCATGAGATCTTGCCTCCCTTGTCTCATTTCGATTGTCTTATTGCGATAATTGGGGTGCGACCCTGTGCCACGCCCCCGACGGTCCAATGCCGGGTGTTCGTCCACCCTTCCATCAGCTCCGTTATGGCAAACCTTAATCGCCGCACCGTCCGTGTGCAATGGCTCATACGGGGAAAGACCAAGCGATGGCCGTATCGGCGCTTTCGAGTCGCGCCGCTTTTCGCTACACTCCCGGCAATGCCGTGGCCGGCGACAGACCGGGCCGGCGACAGGAGTTCAAGGAAAAGCGGCACTCAACACCTAATGTCTTGGGAGGACAAGGGAATGTCAAAACGAATTCTGGCTCTGGCGACAGGTCTGGCGGCTAGCCTGGCCTTGGCGGCAACACCGGTCGCGGCGGAGAAAGTCAAGGTCGGCTTCATAACCACCCTTTCGGGCGGCGCCGGTATTATCGGCAAGCCCATGAAGAACGCCTTTGAACTGGGCATGGAGCACGTGGGCGGCCGCCTCGGCGGTCTGGAAACGGAAGTCATCTACGGCGATGACAAGCGCAAGCCGGACGTGGCCAAGCAGCTCGCCAACAAGATGATCAAGAAAGACCGCGTGGATATCATCGCCGGCATTATCTGGTCCAATCTGCTGGTCGCCATCCACGGCCCGGTCACCCGTTCCAACACCTTCCTGATCAGCTCCAATGCGGGTCCATCAGCGGTTGCGGGCAAGAAATGTTCGGACAATTTTTTCAACGTGGCCTTTCAGAACGACATGATGCCCGAAGGCATGGGCAAGTACATGACGGACAAGAAGATCGACAATGTCTATGTCATGGCGCCCAATTATCAGGCCGGCAAGGACATGATCAAAGGCTTCAAACGCATGTTCAAAGGTAAGATCGTGGGCGAGGTCTATACCAAATTGGGCCAGAAGGACTATCAGGCCGAAATTTCCGCCCTGCGCGCGGCCAAGCCGTCCGCCGTTTATGTCTTCCTGCCGGGTGGCATGGGCATCAATTTCGTCAAGCAATATGCCCAGGCCGGCCTGTCGAGCAAGATCCCTCTCTATTCGGTCTATACCGTGGACGCCCTGACCCTGCCGGCCCTGAAAGATGCGGCCGTGGGCACCTTTGGCGTGCAGCATTGGAGCCCGGATCTGGGCAACACGGTCAGCCGCCGCTTCGTTTCGACCTATCGCGAGAAGTACGGCAAGACACCGGCCTTCTACGCGGCGCAGGCCTATGACACGGTGATGTTCCTGGATGCCGCCATCCGCAAGGCCGGCGGCGTCGGCGACCGGGCCAAACTGCGGGCCGCCATGCGGACCGTTGCATTCCCCACCACACGGGGCACCTTCAAGTTCAATAACAACCACTTCCCGATCCAGAATATCTATCTGCGGGAAGCGGTGAATGACGGCGGCAACTATGTCACCAAGACCCGTGGTGTCATTCTCTCGGCTCACGGCGATTCTTATGCCAAGAGCTGTCCCATGAAGTGGTAGGTTCGGACCGCCAGCACATAGACCGGGGGCGTCTCAGGACGCCCCCGTTTGTGTGAGGACACAATATGGATCCGCTTCTACTATTGGAGCAGGCCTTTAACGGATTGCAGTTCGGGATCATGCTGTTCCTGATTGCCGCCGGGTTGACCCTGGTCTTTGGCATCATGGACATGGTCAATCTCGCCCACGGCAGCCTGGTGATGATCGGCGCTTATCTGGCCACGACCCTTATTGCCTGGACCGGTTCGTTCCTGGGTGGCCTGGCCCTGGCCATCCCGGCCACCTTTGCCGTCGGCGCTTTGGTCGAGGTGGTGGCGCTGCGAACATTGTACCGTCGCAACCATCTGGATCAGGTCCTGGCAACCTTTGGTCTGATCCTGTTTTTCAACGAGATCGTGCGCATCGTTTGGGGGCCTGTATCACTTTATTCCGGCCTGCCGGATTACCTAATGGGGCACGTCGAAATATTTCCGGACGCACCCTATCCGGTATTTCGCTTGGTGATTATAGCCGTGGGTCTGTCGGTGGCCGCGGCCCTATACCTCATCGTGGCCCATACGCGTCTGGGCATGTTGATCCGGGCCGGCGCCTCGAATAACGAAATGGTCGGCGCCCTGGGCGTCAATATCAAATCCCTGTTCACCTTTGTCTTTGCCCTGGGCGCCGTGTTCGCGGGTCTGGCCGGCATGATGCTCGGCCCCCTCACCTCCGTCGAACCGGGCATGGGCGAGCCGCTGTTGATCCTGGCCTTCGTGGTCATCATCATCGGCGGCATCGGCTCCATCCGGGGCGCCTTTATCGCCGCCATCGTCGTCGGGCTCGTGGATACGGTGGGCCGGGTCATGCTGCCGGTGCTGTTGCGGGCGTTCGTTGACGACGCCGCCGCCGATACCGCCGGCCCGGCGCTCGCCTCCATGCTGATCTATATCCTGATGGCAGGGATCCTGGTGGTCCGGCCCCAGGGCCTGTTTCCGGCCAGGACCGGTTAGGCCATGGACAGGCGGCAGATCTGGCTATCGCTTGCGACCCTGGCGCTGTTCGCCGTGGTGCCGCCGCTGACGGTCATCTTCGATCAACCTTTCTATATGGACATGGTCGCCCGCATCATGGTCTTTGCCATCGCCGCCGTCAGCCTGGATCTGATCCTGGGCCATGGCGGCATGGTCAGCTTCGGACATGCCGTCTATATGGGTATCGGCGCCTATGCGGTGGGCATCCTCAGCTATTACGGGATCGACAACGGCTTCCTGCAGATCCCCCTCGCGCTTGCCGCCTCGGCCCTGATCGGCCTGATATTCGGCGCCATGAGTTTGCGCACCTCCGGCGTCTACTTCATCATGATCACCCTGGCCTTCGCCCAGATGCTGTATTTTCTGGCCATCAGCCTGGAGGAGTTCGGCGGTGATGACGGCATGTCCTCCATGCGCAGCGAATTTGCCGGCCTGATAGACCTGAATGACGCAATGCATTTCTATTATCTGGTTTTCGCCGTGCTGGCCGGCGTCTTGTTCTGCCTGCATCGCCTGGTGCTGTCCCGCTTCGGCATGGTGATCCGGGCCAGCCGCACCAACGAGAGGCGCATGCAGGCGATGGGTTTCCCGACCTACCGCTACAAACTGGCCGCCTTCACCATTGCCGGAACCATCTGCGGTTTGGCCGGAGCATTGTTCGCAAACCTGAACGAGTTCGTCTCTCCGGACGTGATGCACTGGACCCATTCGGGCGAGATCATGATCATGGTCATAATGGGCGGCATGGGCACCCTGATCGGCCCTGTGCTGGGCGCGACTGCCTTTTTGCTGTTGGAGGAGTATCTGCCGCAATGGATGGAGATGGCCATGACGGACGCGGGTGAACATTGGGCCATCATCATGGGGCCGATCCTGATTGCCATCGTGCTGTTCGGCCGGGGCGGCATCCATGCCCTGCTGGCTGCCTCCCTTGGCCGAAATGGGAATAACGGGAGCAAGCGGGATGACTGAACCCGCCCTGAAAATTGAGGGCCTGGTCAAGAATTTTGGCTCCCTGGTGGCCACGGACGACTTGCATCTGGACATTGAAGCGGGCGAAATCCACGCCGTGATCGGCCCCAACGGCGCCGGCAAAACCACGCTGATCGCCCAGCTGTCCGGCGAATTGCGGCCTGATCAGGGCCGCATACAGTTTGCCGGGCGCGATATTACGGGGCTGTCCATGCCGGCCCGCTCCGCCCTGGGGCTGGCGCGCTCGTTCCAGATCACGTCAATCTTTCCCGATTTTTCAACCTTGGACAATGTGGCCCTGGCGGTTCAGGCTCATGCAGGCCATTCATTCCGCTTTTGGCAGCCGGCCGGGAAAGATCAAAGCTTACGTCGTCCCGCTTTGGATATACTTGAAAACATCGGATTGGCGGCCAGGGCGGCGGAACCCGCGGCCAATCTTAGCCACGGAGAACAACGTCAATTGGAAATCGCCATGGCGCTGGCAACAGAACCCAGCGTGCTGTTGCTGGACGAGCCCATGGCCGGCATGGGCCGAGACGAAAGCGGCCGCATGGTGGAATTGCTGCGCGGCCTGAAAGGCGGGCACACCATCGTCCTGATCGAACATGACATGGACGCGGTCTTTGCCCTGGCCGACCGCATCACCGTGCTGGTCTATGGCCGAGCCATCGCCACCGGAACGCCCGAAGACATTCGCGCCAATGACGAAGTGCGCGCGGCCTATCTGGGCACAGAGGCGGCCATTGAGGTCCCCCATGCTTGAAGTGAAAGGCATCGACGCCTTTTATGACCGAAGCCAGGCATTGTTCGGGATGAGCCTGTCGGTCGAAGCGGGCCAGGTGGTCAGCCTGATGGGCCGCAACGGCATGGGCAAGACCACGACCATTCGCACCATCATGGGTTTGATCCAGCCCCGTGGCGGCGCCTTGAGCTTTCAAGGGCGGAACCTGGCCGGCCTGGCGCCTTTCAGAATAGCCCAGCTTGGCCTCGGCCTGGTTCCCGAAGGACGGCAGATATTCCCCAATCTCACGGTACGGGAAAACCTTATCGCCACCGCCCGTGCCGGCGATGGCCATGGCGAGCCCTGGACTTTGAAAAGGGTGTATGCACTGTTTCCACGCCTGGAAGAGCGCCAGCGCAGCATGGGCGATCAACTCTCGGGCGGCGAGCAGCAAATGCTGGCCGTGGGCCGGGCCTTGATGACCAATCCGAAACTATTGTTACTGGATGAAGCCACCGAAGGTCTTGCCCCCTTGATCCGGGCCGAGATCTGGTCTTGTTTGTTGTCCCTGAAAGAGGCGGGACAGGCTATTCTGGTGATCGACAAGGACGTGGACGCCTTGACCAAAATTTGCGACCGCCACTTTATCGTGGAAAAAGGCCATCTCGTCTGGAGTGGCAATTCCGCCGAACTACGCGCCAACCCGGACGTGCAACATCAATATCTTGGAGTTTAAGAACGATACCATGACCGATACCCCCCTGAACGAAGCCGAACTGGCCGCCCTGCGCGCCTGGGACACCCCCACCATCTGCAACGCCCTGGAACTGACCTCGCCGGAGCGCCGGTCCATCGGTTTCACGGTGGAACCCTTGGTCTGCGCCTTCCCCGATCTGCCCCCCATCGTCGGCTATGCCCGCACGGCGCAGATCCGCTCAGCCGAACCCAGCAGCCGCCCCGGACCCGCGATGCGCGACCAGCGCCTGGAATATTACCGCTACATCGCCGCCGCGCCGGGCCCCACCGTCGCCGTCATCCAGGACATGGACGGCCCGCGCCGGGCCTACGGCGCCTTCTGGGGCGAGGTGCAATCGACCATCCACCTTAATCTCGGCTGCCTTGGCGTGGTCACCGACGGCTCCGTCCGCGATATCGATGCCGCCGCGCCCGGCTTCCAGTTCATCGCCGACCGCATCGGGCCATCCCACGCCCATGTGCATCTGGAGGATTTCGCCCAAACGGTCAACGTGGCCGGCATGCTGGTCAGCTCGGGCGACCTGATCCACGCCGACCGCCACGGCGCCGTGGTCATCCCCCACGATGTGGCGCGCGATATCCCAGATGCCTGCAAATTGTTGGAGCGCCGCGAGGCCATCATCCTTGAAGCCTGCCGCCAACCGGACTTCGACGTCGAAGTCCTGGGCCGGGCAATGGCGGATTCGGCGGACATTCACTAGGAGTGGCGAACAACTTTATTCCGCAATACCACGCTTTTGCAGATCCCGGCGCAGTGCGTCCATGAGGGGGCGGTCGCGGGTTTCTTCGAATGGCGGGGCGGCGTCCCAGTCGTAGAGCCATACGGGGCTGAGCCGGGTTTCTTCCGGCTCGGTATCGTAGCGGGGGAAGACGTGGGCGTGCAGGGCCGGTTCCTGATTGCCGAGGATTTCGTAGTTGATGCGCACCGCGTCGGTCAGGGACAACAGGGCATCGCCGATCACCGACATCTCGTAAAAAAACGTCTTTCGGACCGCCTCGTCCATCTGGTTTGGATCTGAAACTACCGGGTCCGCCAGCAGCAGAGAATAGCCGGGCAGGAACTGGACATCGCCGAAAACCACCCAGCCGCTGGATACCCGGCACACAGCTTTGGGATATTTGCCAGCTTGGCATTCCCTGACGCGCCGATGGATCAATGTGGGCATGGATACCTCCTGACAAAAAGGGAGGGGCCCGCCGCCGGTCAGCGGCAGGGCCCGCGCCTGTATTGTTGCGATTTACCCCGCCTGATAATCAGCGAAGCTTTTGCCTTCCGCCACCAACTTCTCCAGCAACGGTGCCGGGCGCCAGCGTTCACCGTGGTCGGCGTGGAAACGCTTGATGTCGGCCAGCACCTTGTCCAGGCCAATCGCATCCGCCCAATGCATCGGGCCGCCCTTGTGTGCGGGGAAGCCGTAGCCGTTGATATAGATGATATCGATATCGGATGGCCGCATGGCCATGCCTTCGTCCAGGATCTGGGCGCCGATGTTGACCAGGGGGTACAGGCTGCGCTTGATGATCTCTTCCTCATCGAAATCCTTGCGCGCGATATTCTTTTCTTTCGAGACCTGCTCGATGATCGCCTGAACCTCCCCGTTGGGGATCGGCGTGCGGTCGCCTTCCTTGTAGTCGTAATAGCCGCCGGCGGTCTTTTGCCCAAAGCGGCCCAGCTCGCAGATACGGTCGGGAATGGTGCCGCCATATTCCTCGTTGGTGGGACGATCCGCCGCCTTGGCCTTGCGCACCAGCCAGCCAACGTCCAGGCCCGCCATATCTCCCATCGCAAATGGGCCCATGGCCAGACCGAAGTCGTAGATGGCCGCATCCACCTGTTGCGGCAGGGCGCCGCCCTCCAGCAGGAAGCTGCCCTCGCCGGAATAGCCGTGCAGCATGCGGTTGCCGACGAAGCCGAAGCAATTGCCTACCAGAACGGAAATCTTGCCCACCTTGCGGCCCATGCCCATGGCTGTGGCGATGGTTTCGGGCGATGAGTCCTTGCCGCGCACCACTTCCAACAGGCGCATGACATTGGCGGGGGAGAAGAAATGCATGCCGATCACGCTTTCCGGCCGTTTGGTGGCCGAGGCGATCTCGTCAATATCAAGTGTGGAGGTGTTGGACGCCAGCACCGCGCCCGGTTTGGCATGGGCGTCCAGCTTGGCGAAGATTTCCTTTTTCAGCTCCATCTTCTCGAATACCGCCTCTATCACCAGGTCCGCATCGCCGATGTCGGCGAAATCCGTGGTGGTGGAGAACAAGGCCATGCGCTGGTCCATCTTGTCCTGGGACAGGCGGCCCTTGTTGACGGTGTTCTGATAGTTCCGCTCGATAATGCCCATGCCCCGGTCCAGGGCGTCCTGGGCCACTTCCACCATCAGCACGGGGATACCCGCATTGGTGAAATTCATGGCGATGCCACCGCCCATGGTGCCGGCGCCGATCATGGCGACCTTTTTCACCTCATTCATGGGCGTGTCTTTCGGCACATCGGGAATCTTGGCCACTTCACGTTCGGCAAAGAAAACATGCCGTTGCGCGGCTGATTCCGGCGAGGTCACGCAGTCGTTGAACAATTCGCGCTCTCGCGCCATGCCGGCATCGAATTCCAGGGTCGCCGCCGCCTCGACACAATCGATGCATTTCCACGGCGCGAGGAAACCGCGGAACTTGCGGGCATTGGTCTTGCGGTAGGCTTCGAATACACCGTCATCGGCCTCGCAAGGCATATCGCGGATCTTGCGCAGGGGCGCATCCTCGGCCACCAGCTTTTCGGCAAAGGCAATCGCGCCTTCCAGCAGGTCGTCGCCAACCTCGTCCACGATGCCCAGTTCCTTGGCCTGGGGCGCGGGCACGAAATCACCCGAGGTGATCAGATCCAGCGCCTTGGGCACGCCCACCAGGCGCGGCAACCGCTGGGTGCCGCCGGCGCCCGGCAACAGGCCCAATTTCACCTCCGGCAGCCCAACCATGGAGGCCGGAACGGCGAAACGGTAGTGGCAGCACAGCGCCGTTTCCAACCCGCCGCCCAGGGCGGTACCGTGGATGGCGGCAACAATAAGCTTGGAGCTGTTTTCCATGCCTTTCAGGACATCGTGGAAAGGCCGGCCCTTGGGCGGTTGGCCGAATTCGCGGATGTCGGCGCCGGCGATGAATGTGCGGCCGCCGCCCAGCAGGACCATGGCCTTGATCTCCGGGTCCGCCTGACCTTGTTCGAAGGCCTCGCCCAGACCGTCACGCACGGCGGCGCTCAAGGCGTTGACCGGCGGGCTGTTGACCGTAATGACACCGATGGCGCCGCGTTTGGTGAAATCGACTGCGTCTGACATCCTCAAATTCTCCCGTTTCTCCTGCCGGCCACGATCATGCGCCGGGCCTATCTGGTTGCCCGTTTCATAGCACGATTCAGAGTGGCGGAAAGGGGCCAAAACAACGCAGGCTAGGTTTCCCGGGTTTTCCAGGTTACAAAATGAAAAACCCACAATTGGAGGTTACGCCGCATGACGCGTGCGCTTGACGGAATAAAGGTGCTCGATCTTTCGCGCTATGTCGCCGGGCCATACTGCGCCCAGATGCTGGGCGATTTCGGGGCCGATGTGATCAAGATCGAAAAACCCGAAGGCGGCGATCCCATGCGCGGCGTCGGCGCCGAAACGGGCGACGATAAATTGTACATGACCCTGTACAACCGCAACAAACGCTCCCTGGCCCTCAATCTGCGCCACGACAAGGGCCGCGAAATCCTCGGCAATCTGATCCGTCAGGCGGATGTCCTGGTGGAAAATTTCCGCCCCGGCACCATGGAAGAGATGGGCTTCGGCTGGGATGAAGCCAGCGCCCTGAACCCGGGCCTGGTCATGGCCCGCATTTCGGGATTTGGCCAGGACGGCCCCTGGGCCAAGCGGCCCGCCTTTGACGCCATCGCCCAGGCCGAGGGCGGCCTGATGCACCTGACCGGCAGCAGGGATGGCGAAGCGACCATGATGGGCGCCATCATGATCGACTATTCCACGGGCACCAACGCCGCCCTGGGCGTCCTGGCCGCCTTGCATGCGCGCGAACGCACGGGCCTGGGTCAGGTGGTCGACGTGCCGCTGTTGGATACTGCCATGTCGTTTCTGATGACAGCGGTAGCGGAATATCAGCGCGACGGCGTGGTCATGGGACGCCTGGGCAACCGTGACCGCTACAGCGCGCCGACCAACACCTACCGCACCCGCGATGGCGAACGGCTGCACCTGATGGCGGCGGGCCAGAAACATTTCGAGGCTCTGGTCGCGATCATGGGGGAGCAGAAGATCCTG
>JABIRL010000191.1 GCA_018667855.1 Rhodospirillaceae bacterium | reverse complement strand
CACGGCGGGCGGACGGCTTTACCCAACGGGATTTCGCCCTGCGCAACGCGGCCTGGTCGGTGGCTGACGACTACGCCGACCGCAATCGCGCGAACGGCCTGCGGGAAGGCTTTCAGGACCCCCAGGAAGCGCGTTATCCGCCGGCCGAGCAACGCATGACGGTGGATAACCCCGGCGCCATGACGGCCGAGATCAAGCGGGTGGCCAAGATGTTCGGCGCCGATCTTGTGGGCATCACGGGCTATGATGACCGCTGGGTCTATGCCACCCGCACGGACATCAAGACGTTCGAGGCGAAGCCGAATGATCTGCCGGAGGGGCTGGACAACGTCATCGTCATGGCCCACGGCATGGACCATGAACTGGTCCAGGCCTATCCATCCGCCCTGGCGGGTGCCGCCGTTGGCATGGGCTATTCCGGCGAAGCGGTGACCGTGGCGCAACTGTCCCAGTTCATCCGAAATATCGGCTATCAAGCCATCGGCTCCATGAACGACACCGCCCTGGTCATTCCCATGGCGGTGCAGGCGGGCCTGGGGGAATACGGCCGCAACCAGATGGTCATCACGGAGGAGTTCGGGCCTCGCGTGCGGTTTTCCAAAATCTTCACGGACCTGCCCCTAGTGCATGACAGGCCCAAAAGTTTCGGCGTTCGCGAATTCTGCAACATCTGCCAGCGCTGCGCCGATGCCTGCCCGCCGAAAGCATTGCCTTACGGCCCCCCGAAAGAGGGCGGGCCGAACCGTTCCGCCATCAAAGGGGTGCGAAAATGGACGGCGGATTGCGAGAAATGCTTCGGCTTCTGGGCCAAACTGCTCAGTGACTGCGCCATCTGCATGCGGGTCTGCCCCTACAACAAGGATTTCAGCCGCTGGCCCATGCGCCTGGCGCGCCGATTGGCGGGCACCCGGCTGCGCAGACTGATGCTATGGTTGGATATCAAACTGGGCTATGGCGAACGCGTGGCGCCGGGCGATTGGTGGCAAGGAAAGACAGAGGCATGATCAGCCGGGATGAAATGACGGCCCTGGACAGCGCGGACCCCCTCGCCGCCTCACATGCGCAATTCGATCTGCCCGACGGCATCATCTACTTGGATGGCAATTCCCTTGGCCCCGTACCCAAGGGCGTACCGGAACGTCTGGCGCAAGTGGTCAACGAACAATGGCGCGGTGATCTGATCAAGTCCTGGAACGTCCATGGCTGGATGGACATGCCGTTGCGCGTGGGCGACCGTATCGCACCCCTGATCGGCGCCGGGCCGGACGAGGTGCTGGCCAGTGATACCACCTCCGTCAATCTGTTCAAATTAATGGCGGCGGCGCTGGAACAGCGTCCCGACCGCAAGGTGATCGTCGGTCAGACCGGCAATTTCCCCACCGATAATTATCTGGCCGAAGGTCTGATCCGCTTTACCGACAATGATCATGAACTGCGCCTGGTGGACGGCGATGATGTTCTGGACGCGATCGACGATACCGTTGCCCTGGTCTCCCTGACCCAGGTGGATTACCGCAGCGGCTATGTGCAGGACATGGCCGCCGTTACAGCCGCCGCCCACGATGCTGGCGCCTTGATGTTGTGGGATCTATCCCACAGCGCCGGCGCCATGGCGGTGGACCTGAACGGCGCCCAGGTCGATTTCGCGGTCGGTTGCAGCTACAAGTACCTGAACGGCGGACCGGGCGCGCCGGCCTATCTGTTCGTGCCCCGGCGTCTGCAGGATCTGGTGCGCCAGCCGCTATCAGGTTGGCTGGGCCATGCCGCGCCGTTTGAATTCGAACAAAGCTATCGCCCCGCGCCGGGTATCCTGCGACAGCAATGCGGCACCCCGTCGATCCTGGCCATGAGCGCCCTGGACGCCGCCCTGGACGTGTTCGATGGCCTGGACATGGCGCTGGTGCGGCAAAAATCCCTGTCCCTGACCGAACATTTCATTGCGCTGATGGAACAACGCTGCGCCGGTCACGGCTTCACCCTGGCCACGCCGCGGGAACAGGTGCGCCGGGGCAGCCAGGTCTCTTGGCATCACGAAATGGGCTATCCCATCATGCAGGCCCTGATCGCCGAAGGCGTGATCGGTGACTTCCGCAGCCCGGACATCCTGCGTTTTGGCTTCGCGCCGCTGTATCTGCGTTATGTGGACGTTTGGGATGCGGTGATGGTGATTGATAAGGTGATGAGCGAAGGGCGTTGGGACCGGCCTGAGTTTCACCAACGCTCGGCGGTAACCTGAACCACAAAGGAAGGTGTGCCCATGACAACATCCGGCGCCCATACGGATTTCGCCAATGCCATGAGCTACGGCGATTATCTGCATCTTGATGATCTGCTCCATACCCAGGAACCGCGATCAGGCGCCCATGACGAGATGCTGTTCATCGTCATCCACCAATCGTCGGAATTATGGATGAAGCTGATCCTGCACGAGTTACAGGCAGCCGTGACCGAGATCCAGCGTGACAATCTGCGCCCGGCCTTCAAAATGCTGGCCCGCGTATCGGGTATCCAGGGGCAATTGATCCAGTCGTGGGATGTGCTGTCCACCATGACACCGGCGGATTATCTGACATTTCGCGATGCCTTGGGGCAATCGTCGGGCTTTCAATCCCATCAGTACCGGACCATCGAATTCATGCTGGGCAACAAGAACCCGGACCTGCTGCGACCCTTCGCTCACCGTCCCGATATTCATGGACCGTTGCAAGCTGTTCTGTCCGCACCCAGCGTGTATGATGAAGCCCTTGCTTTGCTGGCCCAACGAGGATTGCCGGTTCCCGGCGACCGCATCGCCCGGGATTGGCGGCAGCCTTATGTGGCCAGCGACGGTGTTCGGACGGTGTGGCAGACGATTTATTCTGACACCGGACAGTATTGGGATTTGTACGAATTGGCGGAAAAACTGGTTGATCTGGAGGACCGCTTTCAACAATGGCGCTTTCGCCATCTGACCACCGTGGCGCGGATCATCGGCGCCAAGCGGGGCACGGGCGGTACAGCCGGCGTGGATTATCTGCGCAAGGCGCTGGAAATCCGCCTGTTTCCCGAATTGTGGCAGGTCCGAACCGCGCTATAAAATAAACTGGTTAGAAGAAACTGGAGGAGACGTTCGAAATGACTGAACTTGTTTTGCGATCCGACAAGGATGGCGTTGCCACCCTGACCCTGAACCGGCCCGACGCCCTGAATGCCCTGAGCCCGGCACTGTTCGTTGAGTTGCGGGCGCATGTGGAAAGCATCGCCGGCGATGTGGAAAATGTCGGCTGTGTCGTGCTGCGCGGCGCGGGGCGGTCGTTCTGCGCCGGCAATGATCTGAAATCCATCCAGGAAGGCCAGGAAGCACCGAGCCCCACATACCAGGCCGACACCGTCGATATGATCGAGGCGTTGCCGCAGCCGGTCATCGCCGAGGTGCGGGGCCATTGTTACACCGGCGGGCTGGAACTGGCCCTGTGCTGCGATCTGCTGATGGCCTCGGACACCGCGAAATTCTCCGACACCCATGGCAAATGGGGCATGACCCCGCGCTGGGGCATGAGCCAGCGCCTGCCCCGCCGTATCGGCCCCCTGAAGGCCAAGGAAATGAGCTATACCGCGCGGGCGTACAGTGGCGCCGAGGCCGCCGCCATGGGCCTGGCCAATCACTGCATCCCCGATGACGAACTGGAAGCCGTGGTCGGTGCCATGGCCGCCGA
This sequence comes from Rhodospirillaceae bacterium, assembly GCA_018667855.1. Taxonomy (GTDB): domain Bacteria; phylum Pseudomonadota; class Alphaproteobacteria. The sequence goes on along the minus strand of JABIRL010000191.1, from coordinate 17,934 downwards.
TATCGTGGCCACCTCGTGGCATTCCCTGCGCGGCAACAAGATGCTGTACAACCAAGGCCAGGACTACACTTTCCGCGACGGCATCGCCTTTGAAATGGCGGAAAGTCCCGGCCGTGGCCCCGACATTGAAGAGCGCCTGAAAGCCTTCTCCAAAAGTTGAGGCGCCAGTCATGACCAAACCCATCTGGCAATGGAGCGCCGTTGATACGGCGGCGGCCATCCGCAAAGGCGATATTACCGCACAGGAGGCCGTCGATGCCGCCATTAACCGCATGATGGAGGCAAACGAAGCCGTCAATGCGGTCACCGTCGACCTATCCGACAGTGCCAAGCGGGCGGCCCGCCGGGCCGATGGCGTCGTGCAAAGCGGCGTTGCTTTGGGCCCGCTGCACGGCGTGCCCATTACCATCAAGGAAAACGTCGACCAGGCCGGGCAAGCCACCACCAACGGCGTGCCCGCCTTCGCGGACATGGTGGCGGCGGAGGATTCACCCGTGGTCGCCAATCTGCGGAAGGCCGGCGCAATTATCATTGGCCGAACCAATACACCGGAATTCAGCCTGCGCTGGTTCACGGACAATCCCCTGCGTGGCCTGACCAAGAATCCGTGGGATGAAGGCATCACGCCCGGCGGCTCTTCGGGTGGCGCGGCGGCCGCGGCGGCGTTGGGTATCGGCCATATCGCCCACGGTAACGACCTGGGTGGCTCGCTCCGCTATCCCGCCTATGCCTGCGGCCTGGCCACGATCCGGCCTTCGTTCGGGCGGGTACCGGCGTTCAATCCCACCGGCGCCGAGGAACGGCCGCCGACGTTGCAACTGATGTCCGTGCAGGGCCCCATTGCGCGCGAAGTCCGCGATGTCCGGCTGGCACTGTCCGTGATGGCGCAACACGACGCCCGCGATCCCTGGTGGGTGCCCGCGCCCCTGGATGGCCCGCGCCTTGATCCGCCTATCAAGGTGGCCGTGACAAAGACGCCCGCCGGTATTGCCTGCCACCCGGCCGTCGCCCAGGCCATCGATCAGGCAGCGGAGCGATTGGCCAATGCCGGATACGCGGTGGAAGCAGTGGACCCGCCGCTTGTCGCGGATATCGCCGCCTGCTGGCGGGCCTTGCTGTTCACCGACACCAAGGTGATGTCGGAAACCGCCATGCGGGAGCATGGTTCCGACGACTTCAATCAGGTGTTGGACGATTATGTCGCCGCCTCGAACATCCGGGATCTGGACGGCTATATGCGGGCCCTGGCGGATCGCACCCGTCTGCTGCGTGCCTGGAGCGTCTTCATGGAAGACTATCCCCTGGTCCTGGCCCCCGTCAGCCAAGTACCGGTCTTTCCCCAACTGGAAGATCTGAAAGGCACGGCGCGGGTCAAGGAAATGCTGGACGAGCAAAGCATGTTGTACGGCGTCAACGTACTGGGCCTGCCGGCGGCAGCCGTGCCCACGGGACTGCATGACGGCATCCCCATGGGCGTACAAATCATTGGCCCGCGCCTGCGGGAAGACCTTTGCCTGGATGCGGCCGAGGCGGTGGAACGGGGCACGGGCATCCTGACACAACAACTTTGGAGCAGAACATGAGCGCGGACATGACCGAGGAATGGCCGGAAGAAATCTATGGCCTGCTGCGGGAGGCCGGCATAGATCAGTTCGCCTTCGTGCCCGATGCGGGCCACGACCATCTGATAAAGCGATCCATCGCTGACCCGGATGTCCACGCCATCGCGTTGACTACGGAAGAAGAAGGCGTCGGTCTATTGGCCGGCGCCCATCTGGGCGGCAGCCGGGGTGTATTGCTGATGCAAAGCAGTGGCGTCGGCAATTGTATCAATCTGCTGTCCCTGATCCGGGCCGGACGATTTCCCTTTTTGACCTTGATCTCCATGCGCGGAGACTTTGGCGAGGGCAATCCCTGGCAGATGCCAATGGGGCAGTCGACCCAGCCGGTGCTGGAAGCCTGCGATGTGATGTGCATGCGGATCGATGAACCGGCGGACGTCTCCCGCACCATCAGCGCGGCCATCACCATGGCCTTTCAAAGTGAATTGCCGATTGCTGTTCTGTTAGGACAGAAACTACTCGGCGCCAAGAAATTCAGTTAAGAGCGGGATATATCATGACAGATACAAAACCGGGCGGCCGCGCCGCCGGCAAGACAGCTTCCGGACATCTGGACCGCCGGGCTGCGGTGAAGGCTTTGCTGGATAGCCAGGGCGATGACCTGTTGATCGTTGCAGGTCTGGCGGGCGCCAAGGGCGATGTGCTGGCGGCACTGGGTGACGACCCGCGCATATTTGGCTTTGGCGGCGCCATGGGCGCGGCCACATCCATGGGACTGGGCCTGGCGCTGGCACAACCGGACAAGCGTGTCCTGGTTGTCACCGGCGATGGCGAATTGCTCATGAACGTGGGCACCCTGGCCACCGTGGGCGTGGCCAATCCGGCCAATCTGGGCATTGTCTGTGTCGACAATGAACATTACGGCGAAACCGGTTTCCAACGCAGCCATACGGGCCTTGGCACGGACCTGGCCACTATGGCCCAGGGCGCCGGCATTGGCGCCGTGCGCACCGTACGGGAAGAGAGCGAATTGGCCGAGGCCGGCGAGATGCTGCGCCAAAGCAACGGCAGTGCCTTTGTCCTGTTGAAGGTCGAGGTGGACGAACCGCCGAAGATCCGTTTCTCCTGGGATGCGGCATTTCATAAGAACCGCTTTCGCCAGGCCCTGCTGGGACAACCATGACGCGGTATGCCCTGGGCATAGATATTGGCGGTACATTCACGGATGTTGTTCTGTTCGATAAGGAACAGGGCCGCCGCCTGACCCGAAAGACCCTGACCACCCCCGGCGACCCGGCGGAAGCCGTGTTGCAGGCCGTCGATCAGGTGTTGGGGGAAGAGAGTATTCCGCCTGCCGAGATCGAGCGGGTCGTCCATGCCACCACATTGTTCACCAATGCCCTGATCGAGCGCAAAGGTGCGAGAACCGCGCTGCTGACCACGGAAGGTTTCCGCGACAGCCTGGAAATCGGGCGGGAACGGAAGTACGACCTGTACGATCTGGCCGCCAAGAAACCCCGGCAATTGGCGCCGCGGGATCTGCGGTTTGAGGTCGATGAACGGATGTTGGCGGATGGCACCGTCCATCGCCCGCTTGATACCGGCAGGCTGGATCAAATCGCCAAAGACCTCGAAAATGCCGATGTCAGCTCCCTGGCCATCGTGTTCCTGCACAGCTATCGCAACGACAGCCACGAACGGGCCGCCGGCGAACGCATATCCGAACTATTGCCCGAGCTCGCCGTCAGCCTGTCCAGCGACGTGGCGCCGGAAATAAGAGAGTTCGAACGGGCCTCCACCACCGTCGCCAATGCCTACATCAAACCTCTGGCCCGGGATTACCTCGACGCCTTGAATGAGCGACTGAGCGCCCGGGAGATCACCGCGCCGTTGTTGCTGATGCTTTCCAGCGGCGGCTTGACCCATGTGGGCGAGGTGCGCCGCTCGCCCGTACAAATGTTAGAGTCCGGCCCCGCCGCCGGCGCCTTGGCCGCCGCCGACATTGGCCGGGCCGAGGGCCTTGATCATGTTTTGGCTTTCGATATGGGCGGCACCACGGCCAAGCTTTGCCTGATCGATGGCGAGGAGCCGGAGATCGCCTATCGTTTTGAGGCGGCGCGGGAAATACGCTTCGCCGAAGGCAGCGGCCTGCCGATCCGCATATCGGCCGTCGAGCTAATCGAGATCGGTGCGGGCGGCGGTTCCATCGCCCGTCTTGACGGCCTTGGTCTGTTGAAAGCCGGGCCGGACAGCGCCGGTGCCGTGCCGGGGCCCGTGGCCTATGGCCGGGGTGGTGAGTTGCCAACGGTAACGGATGCGGATTTCGCCCTGGGTTATCTGGGCGCGAAAGGCTTCGCAGGCGGCGCCATCGACGTTGACTTGGCCGGTTGCCATGCCGCCCTTGACACCTTGGCCGGGCAAGCGGGCCTGTCGCCCCAGAAACTGGCCTGGGGCGTCCATGACCTGGTGAACGAGAACATGGCCTCCGCCGCCCGCGTGCATATCGCCGAAAAGGGACGTGATCCGCGCAATTACACCCTGGTAGCCACGGGCGGCGCGGGTCCGGTACATGCCTATTATCTGGCCCGCAAACTAGGGATCAAACGCGTGGTGTGTCCGCGCAATGCCGGTGTCGCCTCGGCGCTGGGGCTTTTACTGGCGCCGGCGCGGGTGGACCGCACGGCGGCCTTCGCGGCCGAGATGGATGCCATGGACTGGCCGGTTCTGGAGGCCGCCTATCAAGCTTTGGAAGACGAGGCCCGCCAGGTCATTGCCGATACGGGCAAGGATCAGGCCCGGGTGCAGCGTTTGGCGGATATGCGCAACGTCGGTCAGGGATTTGAATTGGTGGTCAACCTGCCGCCGGGGCCCTATCACCAGGGCAGCGGTAAACTGCTGCAAGAAGCTTATGCCCAAGCCTATCAGACCCACTTCACACGGCAGCCGCCAAATGTCCCCATCGCCATGGCGGCCATTCGCGTTCGCCTGACAGCGCCCCTGGAACAGATTGTCGACGATCTGGCACAGCGTCCTGATCAGCCAAACCCGCAAACCGGTATTCGCGACGTCTACTTCCCCGAGACCGATGGCGCCGTGGAAACGGCCGTATTGGATCGCGCCGCCATGACCATCGGTGAAAATTTCACCGGACCGGCCGTAGTGGAGGAAGCGGAATCCACCATGGTGATCGGCCCCGGCGGCCGCTTTCATGTTTCCGACAGCGGCAATCTGGTGATCGAACTGCCCGAGGAACCCGAGGAAAACCCATGAGCAAACTGGATGCCGTCACCCTGGAAGTGATCTGGAACCGCATGATCGCCAGCGTGGACGAGGCGGCGAAAGCCATTGTCCGTACCTCGTTCTCCACGCTGTCCAATGAAGCCAATGATTTCGCCTGTGTGCTGACGGATGTGGACGGGCAGTTGCTGGCGCAAAACAGCGGCTCCATCCCCTCGTTTATCGGCACCTTGCCGGCCACCGTGCGCCACACTCTGGCAAAGTTCGGAAGCGAGGGATTAAGCCCAGGCGATATCATCTGCACCAATGACCCCTGGCAGGGCACCGGACATCTGAACGATTGCAGCATCGTCCGGCCCATATTCAAGGGCAACCGCCTGATCGCCTTTGCCGCGACTGCATCCCACATGCCCGACATCGGCGGTCGCATCCGCTCGGTCGAGGCGCGCGAGATTTTCGAGGAAGGATTTCATATCCCCCTGATGAAAATCCTACGCGCCGGCGAGGCCGACCAGACGTTTTTCGAACTATTACGCACCCAGGTACGCACGCCAGAGCAGACCGAGGGGGACATCTACGCCCAGATCACCGCCAACTATCTGATCGAAGACCGCGTTCTGGCCATGCTGGGCGAATACGGCCTGGAAGATCTGGCCGCCCTGTCGTTGGAACTCAACGGACGGACGGAAGCCGCCATGCGGGCCGCCATCCGAGAGGTCCCCGACGGAATTTATGAGTACGAAATGCAGACCGACGGCCTGGCAGCCGGCGCACCCTTTACCTTTGCCCTGAAACTGACGGTACGGGGCGAGACCATCCATTTTGATTTTGCCGGCACCTCCGCTGTGCAGCCCCGGGCCATCAACTGTCCGTTCTGTTACACCTACGCCATGTCCGCCTATGCCATCAAATGTGCCTTGTTGCCGGACATCCCCAATAATTCCGGCATGCTGCGCCCGATCACGGTCGAGGCGCCGGAAAACAGCCTGCTGAACCCCCTGCCCCCGGCCTCGGTCGGTGCGCGGGCCAGCACCGGGCACTACGTTCCCATTCTGGCCTTTGGCGCCCTGGCCGCGGTGATGCCGGAACGAGTCATGGCGGCGGCCGGCTCCCCGTTGTGGAATTGTACCCAATCGGGCGTGCGGCCGAATGGTCAAAGCTATGCCTCCAATCTTTTTTTTAACGGCGGCATGGGCGCGACGGCCACGGCCGATGGCGAAAACGCCATTTCCTGGCCGTCGAACCTTTCCTGCACACCGGTTGAGGTGGCGGAGCAATACGCACCGCTGTTGTTCCACTACAAAAGACTGCGCCCGAATTCCGGCGGCGGGGGACAATACCGGGGCGGTCTGGGCGAGGACATATTGATCGAAAGCCTCTCCGACAGCCCCATTGCCGTCACATTCATGGCGGAACGTACCCGTTACGGCGCACCGGGGCTGGCGGGTGGCGAGGATGGCGAAGTGGGCAGCGTGCAAATCAACGGCGTGGAAGTCGATAACCGGGCCCAGCATCATTTGGAGACGGGCGCGCGCATTATGATCGCCACGCCGGGCGGCGGCGGTTATGGTTCCAGACAAGATCGCCGCGACGACCACGTTCAAACGGATCAAAAACTGGGTTACGAAACAAAGGATGCCACATGAGCCTCGACGATAAAGCCTTGGAACAGCTGGCCCGATCACTGGGCCTGGAAAAAATTCATTCGGCCCAACCGGATCTGGTGCGAAAGGCCTATGACAGTGCCCGGTCCATGACCGCGCGCCTGCGACGCCCCGACGACATAGCGGAGGAGCCCAGCCATATTTTCCGGGCCGACAACAATGTCTGAGGATCTTGACTTTTTGAGCCTGACCGACGCGGTGACACAAATCCAAGCGGGCGATCTTTCCCCCGTCGCCTATACGCAAAGCCTTTTGGACCGCATCGCTGCCCACGATGGGAAGCTGGATAGTTTCCTCCGCGTGTTGGGGGAATCCGCATTGGCGGACGCCGCGTCGGCGGAACAGGCGGCGAAGAGCGGCAAGTCACTCGGTCCCTTGCATGGCGTGCCGTTCGCGCTCAAGGATATTGTCGATGTTGCCGGCCTGCCCACCACCGCCCACAGCCAGATCCTGGCCCAGCAGCCGCCAAAAACCGAAGATGCCGCCGTAACCACGCGTCTGCGGGAAGCGGGCGGTGTCCTGCTGGGCAAGACGGCAACCCACGAATTCGCTATTGGCGGCCCGTCGTTCGATCTGCCCTGGCCGCCGGCGCGCAATCCATGGAACCGGGATCGTTATCCCGGCGGCTCGTCGTCGGGATCGGGTGCCGCTGTCGCGGCCGGGTTCGTGCCCATGGCCATCGGCACGGACACGGGCGGCTCGGTCCGCAACCCGGCCACCGCCTGTGGTATCGTCGGCATGAAGGCCACCTATGGCCGGGTCAGCCGACGCGGTGTGGCGCCGTTGTCCTATTCCCTGGATCATGTGGGCCCCATGACCCGTACCGTGGCCGACAACGCCCTGATGCTGAATGTCCTGGCGGGTTACGACCCGGAAGATCCAGGTTCGGCCGACGTCCCCGTTCCCGACTATACCGCCCAGCTTGATGCCGGCGTCGAAGGCCTTCACATCGGTGTCATCCGTCATTTCCATGAACGCGACATGGTGGCGGAACCCGCCATGGCGGCGGCCTTTGAACAGGCCCTGGTCGTGCTGGGTGATCTGGGCGCTGAAGTGGTTGAGATAGAAACCGAGCCGCTGGACATTTTCCACGCCTGCAATCGTGTCATCCTGCTGTCGGAAGCCTATTCCATCCATCGCCAATGGCTGGCTGATCGGCCCGAAGACTACAGCGCCTCATTCCTGGAGCGGGTCCTGCCGGGCGCCTTTCTGGGGGGCAGCGACTATGTGGATGCCCTGCGCCTGCGCCGCAAACTAACGGCCGGCTTCAATCAAACCATCAAGGATCTGGACGGCGTCGTGGTCATCTCGGCCATGGATGCAGCCTTTACCATCGATGATCCGGAAGAGATCGCCAAAAAGTATCCCCGCCAGGCCCGCATACCGTTCAATCTGACCGGTAATCCCGCCCTGGCCCTGCCCACCGGCTTTGATGACGACGGCATGCCGCTCGCCATGCAGATCGTCGGCAAGCAATTCGACGAGGCCATGATCTACCGCATCGCCGCCGCCTATGAAGGCGCGACGAAGTGGTATCTGCGCCAGCCAAAACTTTAGACGAGGTAAGAAAATGCTTTCCACCCATGGACGTTACGAATTTTCCCCCATCACCCAACGGCCCGACTATTCCTGGCCCGACGGCAAGCGTCTGGCCGTCTATATCGCCCTGAACGTGGAGCAGTTCGGCTGGGACAAGAGCGTTGAATCGGCCATCGCGCCATCCGGCATGCACAACAAACAAAGCGTCTATTCCTGGCGCGATTACGGCAACCGGGTCGGTTTCTGGCGTCTGATGGACATGTTCGACGACCTGGATATCCCCATCCAGGCGCAACTGAATTCCTCGATCTATGATCACGCCCCGCAAATCGCAGAGCGCCTACGCCAACGGGGCGATGAGTTCCTGGGCCACGGCATCACCAATTCCGAGGAACAGGGCGGCCGCGGCGAAGATGAAGAGCGCGCCCTGATCAAGACAACCACCGACGCCATCACCCTGAACGAGGGCACCGCGCCGACCGGTTGGATGTCGCCCTGGCTGTCGCAAAGCGATACCACGCTGGATCTGTTGAGCGAGGCCGGATACAGCTACAACATGGATTGGTGCTGCGATGATCAACCGATCTGGATGAAGACCCGGAACAAACCGATCCTGGCCATGCCCTATCCGGTGGAATTGAACGATAACCGGGCCATCGTCCTGCATAAGATGCTGCCGACGCAATATGCCGACGCCATCATTGATAATTTCGAGGAAATGCTGGAACAGTCCGTCCATCAACCCCTGGTATTTCCGATCTCGCTGCATACCTTCGTCGTAGGCCAGCCGTTCCGCATTCGCCAGTTGCGCCGGGCCTTGAAGCACATCGTGGATCAGCGCGATAAGATCTGGCTGACCCGTCCCGGCGATATTTGCCGCCATATTGAAAGCCTGCCCACGGGCATCGTACCTGGAAGCTGACATAATATGAGCCGAGTCACCCGCGGCCGGGAATTTCTGCACACGCCCGGCCCCACCAATATTCCCGACCGTATCCTCCGCGCCATGCACCAGCCGGCGTTGGATTTCACGGCACCGCCGTTCGTCGAAATGACCCGGACCTGTTTCGAGGATCTGAAACCCATCTTTCAGACCACGGGACCGGTCTTTATGTACGCCGCCAACGGCCATGGCGCCTGGGAAGCCGCGTTGAGCAATACGCTTTCTCCGGGCGATCATCTTCTGGTGCCGGAGACCGGCAATTTCTCCATGAAATGGGGCATGATGGCGGAGTCCCTTGGTCTTGTGATCGAACACCTGCCGGGTGATTGGCGTCACGGGATCGACCCCGACGCGGTGGAGGGGCATCTGCGCGACGATGACGAGGGCCGGATCAAAGCCGTTTTGATGATCCATGTGGATACCGCCAGCGGCATCGTTTCGGACGTCCCCGCCGTGCGCCGGGCCATCGACAATGCCAATCACGGGGCGCTGTTCATGGTCGATACCATTGCATCACTGGCCACGGTTGAATTCCGGATGGACGAATGGGGTGTGGATGTATCGCTTGCCGCCTCCCAAAAAGGTCTGATGTGTCCGCCCGGCATCGGTTTCACGGCCTGCAGCGAAAAAGCGCTGCATGCCACCCAAAGTGCCAGACTGCCGCGCAACTACTGGGACTGGCGGGAACGTATGACGGATGCCCAGTACATCCGGTTCTGCGGCACGGCGCCGATCCATATGCTGTACGGCCTGCGCGAGGCGTTGGACATGCTGGCCGAGGAAGGCCTGCCCGCGATCATCGCCCGCCATGACCGTCTGGCCAGTGCCATCCGTGCCGCCGTCGAAGTCTGGTGCGATGGCGACGGCGGTGGCGGCATGGCGTTCAACGCGCTGGTGCCCGACGAACGGTCGAATTCGATCACCGCGATCCGTGTTCCCCCCGGTTTTGACGCCGAAGAAGTTCGCACCGTGGCTCGGGAACGATATCAGGTCGCCATGGGCGGGGGCCTGGAGCAGCTGAAGGGCGATGTCTTCCGTATCGGCCATATGGGTGATCTGAACGAGCCGATGGTCCTGGGCGCCCTGGCCGGCATTGAAGCGGCCTTGCAAACCCTGCACGTTCCCCATGGCCGGGGTGGTGTCGCGGCCGCTATTGACTACTTGGTCGCCCAAGGATGACCAGGCGCGGCACGGCGGAAGACTGGCGGGTCTATTACCAACGCACGGGTGATCGCCCGCCGCGGGAGACCCTGCTGGAAACCCTGGGCCGGTTCGACGACGAAAATCGCATCGGGCATGCCGTCGATCTGGGTTGTGGCGGCGGCCGGGACACGGTGGAAATGCTGCGCCGGGGTTGGTCCGTACTGGCCGTCGATGCTCAGGCCTCGGCTATCGAGACATTGCAGGCCCGGCCCGAGCTGGCAGAATTCGGCACCAAACCCGAAACCAAGGTCAGCCGCTTCGAGGAGGCCCGCTGGCCGGAAATGGATCTGGTCAATTCCTCCTTTGCCCTGCCCCTCTGCCCGAAGACGGATTTTCTAGCCATGTGGCAGCGCATCCATGACAGCCTGCGGTCCGGCGGCCGGTTCAGCGGGCACCTTTACGGCGAGCGCGATCAATGGGCCGGCGATCCCACGAATAGCCATTTCACCCAGAGCGAGGTGGAGGATCTATTGCTGGGCTATGAGGTTGAGATGCTGCGCGAAGAGGAAACGGACTCGGTCACCCCGCGGGGCACTTCGAAACACTGGCATATTTTCCATATTATTGCCCGCAAGCCCTAACCATCCGAACGCCGACCGGTTTGCCGCCATCGCTCCGGCGTTGGTAACATCAAGATTACGGCGACCGCCAGAAATGCGGTACTGGCGGACAGGGCAATGGGCAGCTCGTAAGCCTGGGTGATATCAAATGTAAAACCGGCAACCACGGGCCCCACCAAATTGCCCACCGCCGTTCCTGAATATTGCACGCCGATGATGCCGCCCACATTCCTGGCACCAAAATAATCCGCCGCCAGGGCCGGCGCCAAGGCAACGTAACCACCATAGAACAGCCCGAAGAATACCGCATAGACCGCCAGGGCCCAGAACGAGGTGGAGAAATACCACCAGACCTGCACCAGCGCCATGCCGAGAAACATGGCGACGACAGCGCGGTGCCGGCCAAACCGGTCCGCCAATCCGCCCAGGGTCAAGCGGCCGGACATGGAGCCGACGCCGATTAACGAGATCAACAGGATCGACCAGCTGACGTCATGGCCATGGTCCACCGAAAACTTAACCAGATGCACGAAGGGCACGAACAAGCCTAGGGAAACGATGGACGACGCGGAAAACAACAGCCAGAACGGGCCGGACGACAGGGCCGCGCGCAAGGACATCCCCGATAGCGAGGCCCCCTCGCCAACCGGCGTGGCATCACCATCCGGGTAAAGGCCGCGGGCAGCCGGGTTTGGTGACAACATCCAGGCCGCGACTAGGCCAAGCAACAGAACAGCACCGGCCAGCACCTGAAAGGTTTGGCGCCAACCCAATATTTCGACCAAGGCGCTGCAGATGGGTGGTGCGACCAGCGTGCCGACCCCGATACCAGCCACCGCCAGACCGGTGGCGAAACCCCGTCGTCGTACGAACCAACGCTGCAGCACGCCCACCGACGGCACGTAGGAAAAGCCGATGCCGACGCCCACAGCGACGCCATAACTCAAATAAACCTGCCACAAATTTTGTGCGAAAGAAGACGCAAGCAGACCGATGGCAATCAGGACAACGCCGAACGCCACGACCGGACGGGCGCCCAGGCGGTCACTCAGCGGACCGCTTATGGCACCCAGGGAAAAATACAGAAAACCGGCTATGGAGAAGATCAGCGAGACATCACCTCGAGACGCCTGAAAATCCGCTTCAAAACCATCGAAGAACGAGGCGAAGGAATAGGCGACGCCAAAAGCCAGCGTGAGGATTGTGAACGTCGCGCCGACCACGAACCAGCCAAAAAACAATCCCCGGTCCATGTACGCCCTCGCACCAAGTCATAAACGCTTAAAGCAACCCGCGTTCACCCGAACGCAGGTTGCTCTAGCTCTTCGACCCAGTGTAGAGCAAATATTGTACCGAGGTCTAAATTTAGGCAGAGATCCGGCGCAATTGGACGATCAGCGGATTGACCTTGCCGCCATTGGCCTTGATGATCGCCGCAAATTCCTGGCGTTTGGTCAAGGCGAGGCTGATACCTTCGGCAACCACATCGATAACCCGGAACTGACCATTACGCTGGCGCATACGCCATACCAGCTTAAGCACCTGGCCATTACCCTGGGTAATCCGGCTTTTCACCATGACGTCCCGTTTACCGGCCCTGGTCGCGGATCGTACATCGAACTTCGCCACCTTGGTGCCAGCGATTTTCGAGGCATAATTTTGCAGCAGGAAGGCCGAAAACGCCTCGATATAGTCGGAACGCTGCTGGTTATCCGCGCGTTTCCAGTGACGCCCCAGGGCAAAACGCGCCATTAAGGGTATATCGAAATCCCGTGACAACAGACCGTGAAATTTCTCTATGCGGTGTGCTTGATCCAGTTTGCCGTCGTTCAAGACAGTAATTGCATCGTGGCTCAATTTTTTCAGGGCCAAAATGGCATGGGCGGGATCGACCGTTTCCGGGCCCGCCGCCGGTGCGATGGCCGCGAGTTGCGCTACCACGGACTCGGTTATCTCACCGCTCGCCAGGATCAAATCAAGGTGGGTTTCGTCATCAATAATCGCATTCGGCCAGACCTGTTCAGCCTTCCGGGCCGAAACAGCGGTATCGCCGATGATTGGATTGAGCACCTTCTGCCCATTCGCGGTAACTTCATCCGCCTGAGCCGCGACAATCGTGGCAAGCCCCAAGGCGACTATGCTTCCAACAAAGATTCCGCTTCTGCGCATCTTTCTCACTCCCGAATTTTGGCCCTCGATAACAGAGAGTGACGCCAACTTGTTAACCTGCCGTTAGGAATTGCGGTTAAAAATATTTTAATCATGATTGTTTAGTGATGATCATCACAGCGGCCACGATCGATCCAGGCGATAGTACGGTAACGACATTGCTGAGTGAGAGGGAAATAGATGCGACAACGCATCACAAGCCGACAGAAAGTCGGAATTGCGGTTTGGAGCCTGCTATGGTGGGTTTCAGCCGTCTCTCTACTTCGAGTCTATTTGGACCTGCATTGATAGCCCACTTTCCCAACCAAATTTTCTGCTTAGGTGTCTAATTGGCCATCCTTGAGCCGCACCACACGATCCAGGCGGTCAGCCACGAGCGAATCATGAGTTGCGATAACGATACCAAGCCCCTGCTCCCGAACGAAGTATAACAATTCTTCCAGTACGACTTCGGCCGTGGCCTGATCCAGGTTACCCGTCGGCTCGTCAGCCAACAGCAGGAGCGGTTGATTTGCCAGGGCGCGGGCAATGGCGACCCGCTGTTGCTCACCCCCCGACAATTGCGCGGGCAGGTGGCTCATGCGGTCGGCGAGACCCAATTCGGTCAATAACCGTTCGGCCCGTTTCGCGGCTTCCGGTTTCGGGCATTTTGCCAGGCGCATGGGCATCAAGACATTTTCCAGGGCCGTAAATTCCGGCAAAAGATGATGAAATTGATAGACGAAGCCCAGGTAGTCCCGGCGCATGGCGGTGCGTTGGGCATCGTTCATGGTGGAACAGACCTGCCCCGCGATAATGATTTCGCCGCTGTCGGGTTGTTCCAGCAATCCGGCCGCATGCAGCAAGGTCGACTTGCCCGAACCCGATGGACCAACCAGGGCCACGGACTCGCCCCGCGCCACCTGCAGATCGAGGTTTCGCAATACGGCCAATTCGCGGCCGCCCTGTTCGAATGTACGGTTCAGGCCGGTAATCCGCAGTGCGACCCCATCATTCATAACGCAGGGCCTCCACCGGATCGATCCGGGCCGCCCGCCAGGCAGGATACAACGTTGCCAGGAACGACAGTACCAGCGCCATCAACACGACCGAAACCACTTCGCCATTGTTAACTTCAGCCGGGATCTTGCTCAGGAAGCGAATTTCCGGCGACCACAGCTCGGTGCCCGAAAGGCTCTCCAGCCATAGGCGGATGGTGTCGATATTCAAACAGAATGCCAGCCCCAGAATAAACCCCACCAAGGTCCCGGTGACGCCGATGGAGGTCCCGGAGATCACGAAAATGCGCATGATCATGCCGCGCGTGGCGCCCATGGTACGCAGAATGGCAATGGCTTTGCCCTTGTCATTCACCAACATGATCAGGGACGAGATAATGTTAAAGGCGGCAATCAGAATGATCAGGGTCAGGATCAGGAACATTACGTTGCGTTCCACCTGCAGGGCCTGAAAGAAGTGACTGTTAAGTTGCTGCCAGTCGACAACTCTAGCCGCTCCCGGCACGGCGCGAATGGCGGGCCGCAGACGGGAGACATCATTGGGATCATCGAGGAACATTTCCACGGCGCTGGCCGCACCCTTAAGACGGAAAAACACCTGCGCCGCCGGCAGCGGCATATATATAAAGGTCGAGTCGTATTCGTACATGCCGACCATGAACGTGGCGGCCACGCGATAGGCCTTCATGCGCGGCACATTACCAAAGGCGGTCGCCGTACCCTGTGGCGAGACCAAGGTGATCTTGTCGCCGACCCGCAGACCCAGTTTATTGGCCAGACGCTGACCGATCAAAACGTTATGCTTGCCGGCGAAATCAACAATAGAGCCGTTGTATATATTGTCGGCGATGATGGCGCGGGCCTTCAGATCCTTTGGCCACATCCCCCGCACCAAGGCGCCGGAAGCCCGCTTGTGCGCCGTCGCCATAACCTGCCCCTCGATCAGGGGGGCAGCCACCTTGACGCCGGCAACAGCGCGTAATGCCTCCGCCATGCCGTCGAAATCGGTTAGCCGCGCGCCCTCTCCCCGGACCAGGACATGGCCGTTCAGGCCCAGAACCCGGTCCATCAATTCCGTGCGGAAGCCGTTCATCACGCTCATGACAATGATCAGCGTGGCGACACCGAGGGCAATACCGATCAGCGAGAACCAGGCGATGATGGAAATAAATCCCTCGTGCCGGCGGGCGCGCAGATAACGCGCCGCGATGGCCCATTCCAATGCGCCAAACATCAAATCAATTAACGCCGGGTCACGGCGGCAAGGGCGTCGTCGAAGGACAACTCCTGACGCTCGCCGCCGCGCCGCTCCTTGACCTCGACGACGCCGGATTTCAAGCCACGGGGACCGACGATGATCTGCCAGGGCAGACCAATCAGATCCATGGTCGCGAACTTGCCCCCGGCCCGGCCATCGGTATCATCGAGCAGGACTTCGACGCCGGCGTCTTGCAGTTTCCGGTAAAGATCAGCCACGGTGGCATCGCAGGCGTCATCTCCAACCTTCAGATTGATCAATCCAACCTGAAACGGCGCCACGGCGGCGGGCCAGATAATGCCATCATCGTCGTGGCTGGCTTCGATAATGGCGCCAACCAGGCGGGAGACACCGATCCCGTAGGAACCCATTTCCACCGGGACTTCAACGCCATCGGCATTCATGACGGTTGCCCCCATGGCTTTGGAGTATTTGTCGCCGAAATTGAAAATATGCCCCACTTCGATGCCTCGCGTCGCGATCTGTCGATCTTCGGGGACCTCCGTTTCGAAACGGGTAGCATCATGCTTCTCGTCCGTGGCCGCGTAGCGGGAGGTCCAATGTTCGATGACGGACGTTAGGTCACTGTCATAATCCAGGGATGCGTCGGGCACTTCAAAATCCAGATAATCGGCGTGGCAATAGACCTCCGATTCACCGGTATCGGCCAGAATAATGAATTCATGGCTCATATCGCCGCCGATAGGACCAGTATCCGCCTGCATGGGAATCGCCTTCAAGCCAAGGCGTTCGTAGGTCCGCAAATAAGCCACGAACATTTTCTGGTAAGTGTGGCGGGCGGCTTCCGCATCCAGGTCAAAGGAATAAGCGTCCTTCATCAGGAATTCACGGCCCCGCATGATACCGAACCGGGGCCGCACCTCATCGCGGAACTTCCACTGGATATGATAGAGGTTCAACGGTAACTGCCGATAACTACGTATGGAACCGCGGAAGATGTCGGTGATCACTTCCTCATTCGTGGGGCCAAATAGCATATCGCGATCGTGACGGTCGGTGATACGCAGCATCTCCAGGCCATAATCGTCATAGCGGCCGCTTTCCCGCCACAAATCGGCCGGCTGAATGGTCGGCATCAGCAGCTCCTGCGCGCCGGCGGCATCCTGTTCCTCGCGCACGATCTGCTCGATCTTTTTCAACACACGAAAGCCCAGGGGCAACCACGAATAAATGCCCGCCGACGATTGCCGGATCATTCCCGCCCGCAACATCAATCGGTGTGAAACGATCTGCGCCTCGGCCGGGGTGTCTTTCAACACGGGCAGAAAAAACTGCAACATACGCATGGTTGGCCCTCAAACTATAAAATAAATGTTCCGGCGATATGTAGGGAAAGCAGGCGCATAAGGCAATGTTTTCAGCTCGCGCCCTCGACCCCAAGCAGGCGGCGCAACAACGCCTCATCCGCCTGAAGGTCCATCGCGGCACCATCATGGACGATGCGGCCCCGGTTCATCACCAGACAGCGTTCGGCGAAGCTCAGGGCCAGACGGCTGTTTTGCTCCACCAATATGATACTCAACCCGGCCTCGTCCCGAAGCCGCATCAGGCCCGCCTGCAGCGCCCCCACCACGACAGGCGCCAGGCCTTCACTGGGCTCATCCATCAGCAAAACCCGTGGGTTGCCCATCAGGGCGCGGCCGATGGCCAGCATCTGCTGCTCGCCGCCCGACAGCTGGCTGCCACGATGGCTGCGTCGTTGCATAAGCTGGGGGAAGAATTCAAATATCCGGGCCAAGGTCCAATCACCGGGCCGGGCCGCGACTTCCAGGTTTTCCAGAACGCTGAGAGAGGGAAACACCTCCCTCTCCTGGGGTACATAGCCCAGGCCACGGGCCACGCGACGATAGGCGGGCTCATGATCGATTGCCGCTCCGAATAGATTGATGGCGCCGGAATGGCGATTGGTATGGCCCATGATGGATTCCAGCAGGGTTGTCTTACCGACGCCATTGCGGCCCAGGATCGAAACACTGGCGCCGGCTTCAATAACCAGGTCAATCGCCTCGAGCACGACCGTCTCGCCGTAGCCGGCATGCAGACCTTCGATGACAAGCGCCGCTTCAGACATCGCCGCCCTGCCCCAGATAAACCGCCCGCACCCTCTCGTCGGCAGCTATTTGATCCGGTGTCCCCTCCGCCAGAATACCGCCCGCTACAAGGACGGTAATCGCCTGGGCGAAACGGAACACGATATCCATGTCATGTTCGATGATTAGTACCGCAATATGGTCCGGCAGGCCGGCGATCACATCCAGAATGATGTGGCTTTCCGCCGACGGTACGCCCGCCGCCGGTTCATCCAACAGCAACACGGCTGGCCGTTGCGCCAGGGTCATGGCGATTTCCACCAACCGCTGGCGGCCATAGGGCAATTCGCGCACCGGGGTCAGGGCATGGTCGTCCAGTTGCAACTGGCCCAGTATCACCACCGCTTCATCAATCACCTCCGCCCTGGCGGAAGCGCGGCGCCACAGGTTCCACGAAGCCCCAAGGCGTTCGGAGACGGAAATAACCACATTTTCAAGAACGGTCAGGTCCCGGAATAACTGGTTGATCTGATAGGTCCGCGCCAATCCCTGCTTCACCCGACGGGCTTGCGATAGCCCCGTGACGTCCGCGCCCGACAACAGCACCTGCCCCTGATCCGGCGCCAATGCCCCGCTCATCAAATTCACCAACGTAGTTTTACCTGCGCCATTCGGGCCGATCAGGGCATGGCGCGCACCGGCTTCCAGGGATAAATGCACATCACGCGTGACCTGCAGGGCGCCAAAACT
>JABIRL010000229.1 GCA_018667855.1 Rhodospirillaceae bacterium | reverse complement strand
GCCGCGCAGGCTTTCGATCATGGGTTTGTATTCAAAGCCGCGAAAGACGTGTGGCGCGATGACCACCTTGGATTCCGCAAAACCCAGCATGAAGCTCAATTCCCGTTCCCGAAAGATCGGCATCAGGGGGTTGGTAATGGCGCCTATACGGGCACAGGCCAGATGCATGGCGGTGAACTGCCACCAGTTGGGCAATTGCAACGAGACCACATCGCCTTTGTTCACGCCAAGATTTATCAAGGCCAGGGCCAGACGGCGGGAGAGGCGGTCCAGTTCGCCGTAACTGATGGTTTCGCCGCCACCCTCGCCGCCAGTTTCGCCGCCAACTTCGCCATTATAGGTGGTGATCGCCGGTAATTCGGGATCTCGGGCCAGAACATCCCCCAGATAATCCAGGATGGTTCTGTCCGGCCAGGCGCCGACGCTGACCAACGCGTCTATCCGCGCCTGTGGTAATATGACTCCAAGATCCATGGCTTCCTCCCGTTTTGCCGCCATACTATAGCGTCATCGGATTTCCGGCCAGCAAGGTGTTCAGACAC
Organism: Rhodospirillaceae bacterium; assembly: GCA_018667855.1. Lineage (GTDB taxonomy): Bacteria > Pseudomonadota > Alphaproteobacteria. The sequence goes on along the minus strand of JABIRL010000229.1, from coordinate 35,342 downwards.
GGTATCTTCTTTCATCGCTAGACTTGTTTGGTTCTGGACCATCTTGCGGATCATGCGGAATACCACCATAACAACACCATGCATTCGGTGTCCGCGCGGCGGCGCAATCAGTTTGGGAAATATCATCATGGCACCTATCGAGCTTCACTTCTGGCCCACCCCCAATGGCTGGAAAATTGCCATCATGCTGGAAGAATGCGACCTGCCATATGAAGTACGTTTGGTGGACCTGTCCCAAAAAGCGCAGTTCGAACCGAACTTCCTGGCCCTGTCACCGAACGGTCGCATGCCGGCAATTGTCGATCCGGATGGACCGGACAACGCGCCAATTTCAATTTTTGAATCCGGCGCCATCCTGCAATATCTGGGCAACAAGACCGGACAATTTTATCCAGCCGATCAACGCCGGCGCAGCGATGCGGAACAATGGCTGTTCTGGCAGATGGCCGGCCTGGGGCCCATGGCCGGGCAGGCGGCACATTTTCGCAATTACAAGGCGGACAAGATCGATTACGCCGTCGAACGCTATACCAATGAAGTCATCCGCCTGTACAACGTCATGAATGACCGCCTGGCGGATCGCGACTTCCTGGCCCAGGATTATTCCATCGCCGATATGGCCTGCTGGCCCTGGATACGCGGCTACAAGGCCTATGGCATTGATTTGACCGAATTCGCGCATCTGCGGGCCTGGTTCAAACGGGTTGGCGCCCGCCCGGCGGTGGAACGGGCCGCCAACATTGGCAAGGATCAGTTCAAGGCCTCGCAAAGCCGGGCCCAATCCTCTATTTAGATTTAGATGCCCCCGCAATTGTCTGATTGGCACCATGTCAAAAATTATTCCGCCGCCGCCTCTTGAAGGCTACACCATCTACGACCCCGTTGATCCGTTCGAGAACGATGCGGGCCCCTTCTATTGGCGCCTGTTGGAAGACGGCGGCCATCATTTTGTGCTGGCCACCGAGGAACGCCATTCCAATGCCCACGGCGTGATCCATGGCGGTCTGATGATGACCATGGCGGATCTGACCATGGCTGTCACGGCCAAGGGAGAGCCGGACGACGCCTATGTCACCGTCTCCTTCAATTCCGAATTCGTCGCCGCCGGTTTCGCCGGCGATCTGGTCGAGGCGCGGGGCGAACTGGTTCGGCGCACGGGCAGCATGGCCTTTGTCCGCGGCCATATTCATGTGGGCGATAAAACTCTGTTCGTCTGTAGCGCGGTGATGAAGCGGGTCGGCAAACGCGGCGCCGTGAACAAAAGTTGATTGGTCTTGGCCGGGGCAAAACATAACGCCTGGCAGCGCTTTTGCCGCTTGATGCGCCTGCGTCTGATCATTCCGGTATTGCGTTCGCCCGATGCCGCCGACTACACCGCGCGCGGGGTGTTTGTTGGCCTGCTTGTCGCGTTAACTCCAACGGTCGGAATTCAGATGGCCATCGTGGCGGGGATCTGGGCCGTTGTCAGGGTGGTGCGGCCGGCCTGGGACTTCAATGTGGTGGTGGGCATGCTTTGGACCTGGCTGACCAATGTCTTCACCGTGCCGCCCATCTACTACACCTTCCTGCTGACCGGCGAGGCCATGCTCGGCCGCTGGGGCGAGGCGGGGGGCTATGCCATGTTCTCTGACCGGCTGGTCGAATTGCTGGAAACAGACGCCACCTTCGTGGAATCGCTGTGGATCTATGCCATCGGCATATTCGAGGCCTGGGGCGTACCGATGCTGCTGGGCTCGGTGCCCTGGTCCATCGCCGGTGCATTCTTGGGCTATTGGTGGAGCCTTCGTCTGATCCGCCGTTTCCGTGATCGCCGGCGCGGAATGGCGTCCCCAACTTCAAAACCGAGCTAGATCAAAAAGCCCAAAAACGGAATCGTTTTTCGGCTGATAATTTGATCGAATTCAACGAGTTAGCGCAACTTGCCTGCCTTCAAATGAACGCAGGTTGCGCTAATAATCCAGGGGCGGTTCCGCCGCCTGTTCGGCGAAGATTTCCTGGGCGCGGATCTTTTGGCTCAAAGCCAGGTTGTCGCCAATCACTTCGAGATATTTGACCGCTTCCTTGGCCACGGGGATGTTCAGCCCGGCGCAATAATGCAACAGGACTTCCGAGATAAACTCCGCATTCAGATTAAAACGTTTCAGGCGGCCTTCCTTCGCGTCCTCGATATCCAACAAGACCTTGACGCCGCCGCCAAATTTTTGAAAACCGTGCACGCCACGGACCGTACCGGGCGGCACAACTTCGCTATTGCCGGGCAGGTTGGGAGGACGGTCTTCGAACGCTTCGAGAAGCTCTCGATGCGAGAAGATAATTTTTCGCAACTCTGTAGGCATCGTCCCGCCCCCAAATTTTATTAGCGCGCCACCATCATCGTCTAAAGCACCCTGCGATGGCAAGTCATCAGGCTTAATCAGCAGCCTGGCAGCAGCTTTGCCGCAGCCGGTAACGATGCCGGGTATGAAGTGAATATTTGGTAAATTTGCCGCTTGCATCGTGGGAAAAAAGCCCTATCTTGCCTCCGCTTTCGACCTCTGTAATGGTCTGAAGGCGGCCCGGCCCGGCCAAATCGAGGGTTGATTTCAGATGATTCGGAGGACACGCCCATGGCGGTCATTCAGCCTCAATCCATGGCGGTTAGCGCCGCCAATGAAGACGGGGTCCCCAACGACCACTTCAAATGTCAGGACGGTGTCCACTTTGCCGGCAGCCATTTGCTGCTGGACATGTGGGGCGCGAGCCATCTGGATGACCCGGCCCGGTTGAGCCTCGCCCTGCGGGCGGCCGTCCGGGCGGCGGAGGCCACCTTGTTGCATTTACATTTGCATCATTTTTCGCCCGTTGGCGGCGTTTCGGGCGTCGCCGTACTGGCGGAGAGTCATATTTCCGTCCATACCTGGCCCGAACATGGCTTCGCCGCGTTCGATATTTTCATGTGTGGCGATGCCGAGCCGGCGTTGGCGGCAACGGCCCTGCGGGAGGCTTTGCGCCCGGAGCGGGTCGAGCTGACCGAACAACGGCGCGGCATTTTACCGGCCTTCGCGGCGACGGAGGAGGCCCGGTGACGAAAAAAATTGAACCCGTCATCGCCGAACACGATCCCGCAACGCCGTTTCTGGTGGTAAATAATGGCGCCCGCTGGCACGTGGCGCGGAAATTCGATTGCGACAGCCCCATGGCAATCGACTTGATGACGAGAGCCCGAAACCTGGGCCTGGCGCCCCACGGCCTCGCCTTCCACGTCGGCTCCCAACAGTGCGATCCCCAGCAATGGGATGGCGCCATCGCCAGGCCGCCGGCCTATTATATTTAGCGGCCGATATGACTATTTGCATTAGAATTTCTATACTATAGAAAAGAATTTCCGGTTTGCGTCTAATGGCGCGGCAACCCATTTAACCTCTATCATTATACGTTATTGACGAGAACTCTCGTCATTTCGGAGCATGGAGGATAGATGAATGTCGATAGAAATTCTTTCCCAAATGGCATACAGGCGGAGCCTTCGGCTGCGCTTTGATCCTCTGGCATTTTTGTTGAGCGCGTTCGCGCCAAAAGCCAAAGGATTACAACAATGACCCTCGCAGCATCCGCCGATATCGGATCCACCGCTTTCGGGCAGGCCGATATTCAGGCCACGCTCACCTTCGGCCTGCATCAAGACAGCAAGCCATATTTCGAAAGCGCGGCCATAACCGGCAATCAACCAAAATTACACCACAAGACCAATGATCAAGCCGTGACAGTGCACGACATGCGGCCCTTCGCCGGAAACTTCACCCTGGACCGGGAAGGTTTCGAATTGCACCGGCACGAAACGGCGGTCACGGATTTGTATGACGATGGGGCGATCGCCGCGATTTATGACGGGGAAATCGGGGATTTGCTGCGGGAATTGACGGGCGCGGACCGTGTCGCGGTGTTCGATAGAACCCGCCGCGCGGATAGCCCGAAAGGCGCGGCCAACCTCGATGGCCTGCGCGGCCCCGCCGGCCGGGTACATGTGGATTACACCGCCAAGTCCGGACCACAACGGGCCCGGGATGTCCTTGGCCAGGCGGAGGTGGACCAGATCCTGGCCACGGGCGGGCGTATCACCCAGGTCAATGTCTGGCGTCCCATCACGGGCCCTGTCCGGCGGACGCCCCTGGCCTTGGCCGATGCGGCCAGCGTTGCCCAAGAGGAATTGATCGCCACGGATCAGATTTTCCCGGACCGGATCGGCGAGATTTACCAGTTGGCCCATGGGCCCGCGCAACAATGGTATTGGGCGCCCGAAATGGACCGGGACGAGGTTCTGTTGATCAAGGGCTGGGACAGCCTGGACGATGGCCGGGCCCAGTTCACGCCCCACGGCGCCTTCAGCCTACCCGACCAGGACCCTGCCGCCCCGCCGCGGGAAAGTATCGAAGTTCGCGCCTACCTGATTTTTTACCCGGCAACCTGAGCTGAAAAGGAAAGCATCATGAGCGAAGTATCACTGCCACGCGCCCATAGGGAATTCGACGTCTCTCACTTGTGGCCGCGCCTGAAAGCGACCGTGAAGGTCTGGCGGCAACGGGACCGTGATCGGCGGTTCCTAGCGCAAATGAGCGCCTACGAACGGGCCGACATCAACGTCCCCCAAAGCGCCATCGAGCGGGAGATCGCCAAGCCGTTTTGGCGTGCCTGATCGTTTGTCGGTCAGAGTTTAAGCGCAAGTATCGGAGCGCCCCGGGGCCGGAAACATGATCTGTTGCCGTGGAACATGTTTCCGGTACCCGAGGTTGCCCCATGTCGAAAATCAATAAGACCATGTCGCCGTTCGAGTGGCTGCTGCTGATCGCCCTCTCCATATTGTGGGGCGGGGCCTATTTCTTTGGTGGCGTCGCGGTCCGTGAACTGCCCACCTTCGTAATCGTTGTCAGCCGTGTTGGTCTGGCGGCGTTAATCCTGCTGGCCGTGATGCGAATGCTTGGCCAGCGCATGCCGACAGACCGGCGTATCTGGGCGGCCTTCCTTGCCATGGGTTTGTTGAACAACGCCATTCCGTTTTCGCTGATTGTATGGGGGCAGTCCCATGTCGCCTCCGGCGTGGCATCGATCCTGAACGGCACCGCGCCGCTGTTTACGGTTCTGGTCGCCCATGGCCTGACCCGTGACGAGAAGATGACCGGCGGACGGATATTCGGGGTGTTGGCCGGACTGATCGGCGTCGCGGTGATGATCGGCGGCCAGGCCGTCGATAGCCTGGGTGTTGATGTTCTGGCCCAGCTCGCCTTTCTGGGCGCGGCTTCGTCCTATGCCTTCGCCGGTGTGTTCGGGCGCCGGTTTCAAGCCCTGGGCGTCACACCCATGGCCACCGCCACGGGCCAGGTCACCGCGTCGAGCTTAATCTTGTTGCCTGTGATGCTGTTCGTGGATCAGCCCTGGACATTGCCCCTGCCCAGCGCGGCGACGGTCAGCGCCCTGTTCGGGCTCGCCGCGCTGTCGACGGCATTGGCCTATATCCTGTATTTTCGCCTGCTGGCCACGGCGGGGGCGACTAATCTGCTTCTCGTTACGCTGCTGATCCCCGTCAGCGCCATTCTGCTTGGCGTAATGGTTCTGGGTGAATCAATGGCTGCCAAGCACTTCCTGGGCATGGCTCTGATCGCCCTGGGCCTCGCCGCCATCGACGGCCGACTTTGGAAACTGGCGGTAAATAGGCGATAAACCGTGGATGACAGAGCTCTTTCAACGCATCGCCATCGTCGGCTGTTCAGGCGGCGGCAAATCGACCCTGGCCCGCGCCTTGGCGGCCCGAACGGATCTGCCGTTGATTCATCTTGACCGGGAATTCTGGCAGCCAGGCTGGAAGGACAAGCCCCCCGAGGCATGGCTGGCTCGGCACACCGCGTTGATTAACGAGCCACGATGGATCATCGAGGGCAGCTACGCCGCGACCCTGCCCGAAAGGGCGGCAGCGGCGGATCTGATTGTCTTCGTCGACCTGCCCCGTTGGCAGTGTCTTTGGCGCATTCTGCGTCGAACCCTAACGACATACGGCAGAGTGCGGGACGACATGGCGCCCGGCTGCCCCGAAAGGTTCAATATTGCCTTTCTGCGCTACATTTGGAATTTCAGAGCGCAAAACAATCCGAGGATCGAACGCGCTATCACCTGCCACGAAGCGGTGCGGCTCAACACCCGGCAATCCGTGGACGTTTGGCTGGAATCAATTGAACCTTAACCGCTACGCAGCCGGGTATCAGCTTTAGTCAGCATCAAAATAATTTAGAATATCCATCTCTTTGTGGGGGATACCGATGATGTCTATCCCATCTTCACGGATCAGATAGAAGACGAGGTGTGAACCCTGGGGAAAACAGAAATATCCCTCGTTGATATCCGGACGATGGGTACCGAGACGCGGATTATCAGCAAGCCAGGCGAACCGGCGGTCAATTTCGCGCAAATATCTGTCCCGTTGGGACTTCCCCCATGTTGCTGCACTATAGCGCCCGATATTCCTGAGATCGCCGAAAGCCCGCGGCGTAACCCGATAGCGTTTGTTCATCTGGCGTTATCAAGATCTGATATAACCCCGTCTATTGAATAGTTGTCGATGAACTCGCCGTCCCCAGCTTGTCTCGCACCTTCACCGAGGTGCGCGCGCAGTGCGTCCAGCTTTTGTTTCTTTTCTTCCAAATTGCGCAAGGCATCACGAACAAGTTCACTAGCGGTCCCGTAGCGGCCACTTGCAACTTCGTCTTTTATGAAGCCTTCCCAATATTCGCCCAGGCTTAGACTTGTCGTCGCCATCGCGGCCGCTCCAAAATATTCATATTTGCCAAATCTGAATATAGACCAATTGTTTCAGATTGCGACCCTTAAAGCAGTCCCAGCGCCCGTAATTCGGCCGCCATTTCGGGCGGCGGGCCGTCGTGGGTATCCGGGTCCCAGTGGCCGGCTTGCTGATGTTCCGGCAGATCCGGGGCGGCATCCTTGGCTTCCAGGTAGCGCCAGCCCTGATGCGGGCGGCGGGCGTGCAATTCGGTTCTGACCAGTTCCGGGCTCAGGACAAAGCCGCAGCGTTTGCCTCCTTCGTCATCATACAGCTCATCGAGGCGCATGATGGGCTGGCGGACCCGGATAAAGCCCTTGATGATCCAATAGAGGGAGCCGCCGTCCAGCACCTCCCCGTCGCGGCGGGGCCGATTGCGGGTGCGGTGAATATGTTCGATCAGTTCGCCCCGCGCCTTGGCCCGGTCCCGGCGGTTGGCCTGAAAGGTGGCCAATTGCTCGATCGAATCTATCCCCACACATAGCTTGACGATATGCACGGTCATGGCAGCCAGCCTAGCAGGCGCCACCAAAGATAATCCAGGGGCAGCAACACCAGAACCGTAACCGCCAGTAAGCAAAGGCATAATTTGTTGCCCTGGCGCATGGGCACGCTGCCCAGCTGCATGGCGATCACCAGGGGTGGGGTCTGATAGGGTAGAATCACCGTGGTATAGCCAACCACGGTCAGCATCAGCACGGCTTCCACCGGCAGATCGGCGACCGACGCCATGTGGCCCGCCAGCGGCACCAGGATCGCCGGTACGCCCGGCTGCGTGGCAAACATGGCCAGAGCACTGGACATGCCGGCCACGGCGGCAAAGTTCCAGGCGTTTTCCCCAGGCGCGAGGTTGAGCAGGGGTATGACGGATTCGGCCAGCAAATCGCCGACCCCGCCATGGGCCACCAGAGCGCCCAGGCCAAGCACGCCGGCGACATAGAATAACGATCCGAAGGCGATCTTTTCCTCGAACTCCTGTGCGCTGATGATGCCCGCAAAAGGCAGCACGATCAAACCCGCCGCGCCCAGGGCGACCCAGGCGGGAGATATATGGTGCAGAAAATCCGTCATCCACAATGCCAGGGCCAACAACAGCAGCAGCGCCATCAGTTTTTCCCGCCGATCCATGTCGGCCGGCGTTTCCGGCTTGGCTTCGGTTTGTTTGGCGTCGTCGATCTGGTCGGGAAACAACCAGATAACCAAGGCGCCGATGGCCACCGCCTTGAGAAAACCCAAAACCGGAAAATGCAATAACAGCCAAGTGCCGTAAATCGGGCGGATGTCATACAGCGTATCGGCCGCGCCTATGATTACCATGGACGGCACCGTCGCCGACATGATGGCGAAGCCCGGAATCATGGTGCCGAACGATATTGCCAGGACCATGCCGGCACGGCCATTCCTGCCCGGCCCAAATCCGAAACCATCGGCCATGGCCAGCACGATGGGCATCAGGATCATCAGCCGCCCCAGGGTTGACGGCATCAGAAAGGCCATGCCGACCCCCAATACAATGATGCCCGCGATGATGCCGCCATAACGGTTGCCAAAACGGCGCCGGACATGAAAGGCCAGACGTTCCGCCAAGCCCGTGCTGCGCACGCCGGCGCCAATGACAAGGCCGCCGAACACCATCCAAAACCCGGCCGATTGAAAGCCGGCGAAGACGACATCCGCCGGGACCAAGGCAAACAGCATGGCGATGGCAAAGAACAAAATGGAGGTAATGAATTCCGGCAGGACGCCGGTGGCGAACAGCACCACCGTGGCCATGGCCAGGGCGCCGGTCCGGGCGGTTTCAACCGCCAGACCGTCTATGGGTACAAAAGCCAGCGCCAAAGCTGCCAACAGGACCGGTCCGGCGATCCAATGGGATAGTTTCATCGATTAGATCCTAGTATCCTGGCTGGCGGGAAATGGAACGAAACGCAATGCCATCGTGCTACACTGGGCGCATGTCGGAAACAATAGATATCAAACCGCAGGACGCCGACCCGGCGTCGGCCGGTTTCTCGCCATCCCGTCTGAACGACGCGGTGGCCTTCGCCCAGGCCCATGAAATCAACTGGTCCCGCGATATCAACGACCAGCTCGGCAAGGGAGAATTCGAGCCGCCGCCGTGGAACGAGGTGTTGGGTCCGACCACGCCGCGCGGCGGCCCCGCCGGGCTGATCATGCGCCATGGCAAGGTCGCCGCCAGCTGGGGTGATACCGATCGTGCCGACATGACCTTTTCCATCGCCAAAAGCTATCTGGCCATCCTGACCGGCATCGCGATTGGAGACGGCTTGATCGCCCATGTCGACGAACCTGTGGCCAAGACCGCCCTGGATGATCATTTCACCTCGACGCAGAACCGGGGCATCACCTGGCGGCATTTGCTGCAACAGACCTCGGAATGGGAGGGCACCTTGTGGACTAAGCCAGACCTGATCGACCGGCACCGGCAACTGGGCGCCGAGGCGGACAATTCCCGCAAGGGCCAGCACCGCGACCTGAACCCGCCCGGCGGCTATTGGGAATACAACGACGTTCGGGTCAACCGTTTAAGCCTGTCGTTACTGCAACTATTTCGCCGGCCGTTGGCGGATGTCCTGTCCGAACGCATCATGGAACCCATTGGCGCCTCGGGCGGTTGGTCCTGGAATGCCTACCGAAATGCGACGGTTACCATAGATGGCGTGCAGATGCCGTCCGTGCCCGGCGGCTCCCACTGGGGTGGCGGGCTGTGGATCGGCGCCGGGGATCAGGCCTTGCTGGGGCAGTTGATCCTGCAGCGGGGCGCCTGGGACGGCCGGCAGCTATTGTCGGAAGCCTGGGTCCGGGCCATGCTGACGCCCTGCGATATCAATCCGGAGTACGGCTATCTGTGGTGGTTGAACACCGACCGGGCCCGGCATCCGGCGGCATCCGCCGACGCCGTGGCAGCCGTGGGCGCCGGCGGCAACACTATTTTAGTAGATCCGAGGTATAAGCTGGTTTTGGTAGCGCGCTGGCTGGACGGCTCGGCACTTAATCCGCTGATTGAAAAGACCATCGCCGCGATAGAGACATGATCAGACGGTCCCATCCCTACAATGGTCGAGTCGCTGATAATGATGTCGACAATATTGTGTGAGTGAGGATCGGACCCGATGTCCCTTCAGTCCATTCTGGATCAACGGCGAATTTATCAAGACCTTCCCATTGGACTGTGCTGCTTTGACCTCGATTTGAGGCTTCTGGAGGCCAATGCCTGGCTGGCCGGGTTAAGCGGCCTGGCGACGGAAAACCTTATCGGAAAAACCTTCGGCGAAGTGCTGCCGGCATTTTCACCGGATGTGGACACCATACTGACCCAGGTCATCAAAACAGGTGATCCCGCCATCGATGTACGGATTGCGGTGCGGTCGGGAGCGGGTTCGGCCGACGAAAAAACCTACAATCACAACTATGTCCCTGTTCTGGACGATGCGGGGGAAATCATTGCCGTCAGCGGCGTTGTCGAAGACATCACGGAACGCCTGCGCACCGAAACGGCATTGCAGGAAAACCAAGATCATCTGCAAGGGTTTCTGGACCAGGCCGCTGACTGGATCTGGGAGATGGATGAAACCGGGGTCGTAACCTACGCATCGGACGCCTATTTTCGCATTACCGGTCTTTCCGCGGAGACCGTGGTCGGACATGATTTAGAGGAAATTTGGCAAGCGTCCGGCACTCGCAGTTCGGAAGATGAATTCACGCGGGCGATCGCCAACCGGGAAGCCTTCCGCGACCTTCTGATTATGCGCATACTACATGACGGTCGCCAATTCTGGATACAGACCAGTGGCACGCCCAATTTCGACGAAGACGGTAATTTTCGAGGTTTCAGCGGCGTCAGCCGGGACTTTACGGAAAACAAGAAAATCGCCGATGAGTTGCAGGAAACCACACGTTTGTTGCAGACGGTTCTGGATAATGTGCCGGTGTCGATTTCCTTCCGCGATATGGATGGTAAATTCATTTTCGTCAACCAAGAGGGCGCTCGCCAACTTGGTAGGCCGACTGAGGCGTTCATTGGCAAATCCATGGCAGAGTTATTTGGGCCCGATCATGGCTTCGGATCGGAACCCTATGTGCAACGCGCCATAGCAGCGGGCGAGCCGATCCGCGACCGCACCTATTCCTATTTGCGCCAAGGCGAGCAAGATGATTCGACCCATCGACGAGAGCTTTTGGCCAATTTCATTCCGGCGCGGGACGAACTGGGGCGAATGACAGGCGTGGTTCTGGTTTCACAGGACATCACGGAACTGAGGCGAACCGAATCCGCCCTGCGCGAAAACCAGGCTCGGCTGCAAGGATTTTTGGAACACGCCGGCGACTGGCTGTGGGAACGGGATGAAAACGGTCGATTGTCGTATTTGTCTGAAGGGTTTTATCGGCTCAGCGGAGATCCACCGGGCTCTCGCATCGGGCTGAACCACAATGAAGCCGGGCGCACGCTTGAAAGGCCGGAGGCGCATCAACGACTTCTGGCAAACAGGGAAGCTTTTCGCGATGTCGCGTCGTCACGCGTATTACCGGACGGTCGGGTCTGGTGGACCGAATCCAGTGGCGTGCCCATATTCGATGACGACGGTACTTTTCGCGGCTATCGCGGCGTCAGCCGGGACATTACCCAACGCCGGAAAGTTGCCGCCGAGTTGCTGGAAACCACGCAGTTATTGCAAACGGTCCTGGATAATGTCCCCGCGAGTATTTCTTATCGAAACACGAAGAATGAGTATTATTTCGTCAACAAACACGCCGCAAATAACTATGGCCGTTCCGCCGGGGATTTCGTTGGAAAGTCAATTGCGGAGCTATTTGGCCCAGATCATGGAATTAGTAGCGAGAATTTGGTTCAGCAGGTCATCGACAGCGGCGAACCGATTCATGATCACATTTATAGTCCGGACAAATTCCCCGATTTACGTCTGCTTTCCAATCTGGTGCCGGTTCGCGATGGTGACGGCGAAATGACCGGCGTAATCTCGATTGCCCAGGACATCAGCGAGATCGAAAGGGTAAAGGGTGTTAATCAGCGGTTTTTTTCGGTTCTGGAAAATATTCCTGATAATGTCGTCATCTTCGACCCGGACGATCGACTGGTTTTCGCCAACCGGGCGTTGTTTCCGCCGCGCGGAAAAGGTACCTCGACCCCCCGGTATGGCCTGACGTTTAAACAATTGATCAACGAAGTGGTTGCCGAGGGCCAGATTCTGGACGCGATTGGCCAGGAGCAGGAATGGCTGGAAGCCCGCCTTGCCTCGCATCGGAATCCGGCGGGCCCGATCTTGTACCATCGCCATGACGGCGTGACATTCAGGGTCTATGAACATCGTGTCGCCGACGGCTCGACGATTAATATCAGCCACGACATCACCGAGTTCGAATCAGCCCATGAAACCCTGCAGAAAACCGAGGCGCTTTACCGGGATCTGGTGGAGGGATCGTTGCAAGGCATTCTGGTGCACCGAAATCTTAAACCGCTGTATGCCAACGATGCCCTGGTGGACATGTTCGCCTACGAAAGTCTGGAACAGTTTCTGCAAATTCCGTCGATTAGTGTACTTGCCCATGGGGATGATGTCCCAAGAGTGGAAGGCCGCGTGGCCCAAAGAGACGCCGGCGGTGAAATATCGGATATCGCCGAGTTCAAAGGAAGGCGCGCCGACGGCGGTGTCATTTGGTTCGAAACCTTCAGGCGGGCCATCCAATGGCAGGGCGAAGCCGCGATCCAGGCAACCATCATCGATATTACCGAGCGCAAACGGGCTGAGCTGGCCGTGGAACACAGCGAAACGCGTTTCCGGGCCTTCTTCGAAAATGCCCAGACTTGCAACGTTGTCATAAACGACGACGCCGTCATCGTCGATTTCAATAAGGCGGCCTCGGTGACCTTCGGTTATCAGAACAGTGAAGTGATCGGCCGCAACGTTTCGATGCTGATGCCTGGCCCCGATGCCGAACATCACGACGACTATTTAAAGGGCTATCTGTCAGGTGCCGAGAGCAGGATTGTCGGCACCGGCAGGGAAGTCATGGGACGGCGCAAGAATGGCGAGGAATTCCCCATGCACATCGCCGTCAGCGCGATCGAAGATGCCGGCGGGCGGACCTTTTTCGGTTCGGTTGTTGATCTGACTGAATTCAAGCAATTGGAAAATCATCTGCATCAGGCGCAAAAGATGGAGGCGATCGGTCAATTGACCGGCGGCGTCGCACACGATTTCAATAATCTGCTGGGCATTGTACAGGGCAATCTGGAACTGTTGCAGCGTGATCAGGTCCTGGACAATCGTAAACAGGGCTATCTTACCGACAGCCTGGACGCGGTGAACCGCGCGGCAGCGTTGACCCACCGCCTGTTGGCCTTTGCCAGGCAGCAACCGCTGCAGCCTCTGCCCAGCGACATCGGCGGTATTGTCGGCGGCATGGAAGATATGTTGCGCCGGACAATCAGCGAGAATATCGCCATGAAGGTATCCCTGGACGCCGATGGCGGCTATGCCAGGGTCGATTCCCGGCAGCTTGAAAATGCCATCCTGAATTTGGTTTTAAACGCCCGTGACGCCATGCCCCAGGGGGGTGAGCTGCGCATCGAAACATCGGTGGATCACCTTAACAGCGGCCAGCTCGGTCTTGACGAGCCGGCCGAAGCAGGGCGCTTCCAATCAATAACCGTTAGTGACACGGGCATCGGCATGGATGACGACACCATGGGACGCGTGTTCGATCCCTTTTTCACGACCAAACCCTTTGGTCGGGGCAGCGGCCTGGGTCTGAGTATGGTGCATGGCTTTGTCAATCAATCAGGCGGCCATGTTGAACTTAGCAGCGTCGAGGGGAGCGGCACCTCCCTACGCCTATATTTACCTTCAATACCGGCACCAAAGACAACCAACACCGGGCCCGTCGAAATTCCTCTCAAACGCGCCGCCGTTGGGATGGACCGAACCGTTCTTATCGTCGAGGACGACGACGAACTGCGCTTGGTCGGCGTGGCGGCAATGGAAAGTTTTGGTTTTGCGGTGTTGGAAGCGAACGACGGTGCCAAGGCCAAGGCTGTACTGGACGATGCAACCGTAGATTTGCTGTTCACCGATGTCATTTTACCGGGCGCTATCAGCGGACAAGACCTGACGCGTATTGCCGGGGCCGAGAAGATCCCGGTTCTGCTGTGTTCCGGCTATCCTCAGGAAACCGAAATAATACCGCGGCAGGGAACCGCCGCGTTAGGGTTTATCGCCAAGCCGTATAGTATTCATGATTTGGCCGAGGCGGTGGAAAGGGTATTGATCGATGATTGAAAGCCAATCGACACGCCGGTTGCTGGTGGTCGATGATGAGCCGGCATTCTGCCGCTTTGTTCTGGGTGTTGCCGAAAACCTGGGATATACGGTGGAAATCGCCCATAACGGCCGGGATTTCATGACCACCTATACATTGTTCCAGCCGACCACGGTCGTCATGGATATTGTGATGCCGGAAATCGAAGGCGTGGAGTTGACCCAATGGCTGATCGCGCAAGGCTTCGCCGGCCGGCTTATACTGGCCACCGGCTTCGCGCCCAACTATGTCACCATCGCCCAACATCTGGCCGACGCGGCCTCCCAATTCAAGACTCAGACCTTGTTGAAACCGGTCGGCATTGATGAACTGGAAGCCGCGCTGAAAAGCGCGTGAACCAAAGCCGCCGGGTTACAAGTGGACCTAAACTCCGCGGTCATCGTGATGTCCGGTCGCTCAGTGAGGCCAGAAAGGCCAACAGATCGTCAATTTCTTCGGGTGAAAGATGGAGCGGCCGCAAAATGGCGGAGCCATCCGTATGCAAACGCTCCACATCGATCTCGGAATAGTGCCTGACCACATCGCGCAAGGTCGCCAGGCTGCCGTTGTGCATATAAGGCCCGGTCAGGGCCACGTTTCTGAGAGAGGGAACCCTGAAGGCGCCCCAATCCCGATGCCGCAGCGCCACGCCTTGGGTCAATCGGGCCATGGCGTCGTCCGGCCGGTCGGAATATTTACCATGGCGGGTGAAGGGAGAAAGGCGAAACAGTCCGATGCCGCCATAACGGCCCTTGTCCACTTTTCCGGGCCCGGTGAAATAAGAGATACCGGCATCGTCGAATTCGCCGTTGGTAAAGAGCGGCCCCAGGTGACAGACGCTGCACCGGCCCTGACCGACAAAAATCTTGAGGCCCCGTAACGCCGCGGCGGGATACCGCTTCATGGCCGCGCCGTCTCCATTGTCGCTGTCCCTGGCCAGGGCGTCGCGAAAATCATCAAACGGCGTCCGCCTGGTGACCAATGTTTCCTGATAGGCCGCCAGCGCTTTGCCGACCGCGACCAGTGTATCATCACCGCCCGTTTCGTTGCTGAAAGTGGCGCCTGGTTGCCGCCCGAACGCGGATACGAACAGATTGGTCAGTTCGCCATCGCCCAGCAACAATGCAACCGCATGGGCGCCCGTGGCCGCCATTTCGTCAGCCGCCAGGATCGGCCGCACGCTGGCCCCCCACAAGGTATCGACCGCGCCGGCCCAGCCGAACCAGCGATTGAAGCGGACATTCCAAACGGTCGGCGTATTTCGCGCCAGCGGCATCAGACCGTGGGCCAGACGCCGACCGTCGGTAAAATCCTTCGCCTCGTCATGGCAGCCGGCGCAGGACACCGTGCCCGTTGATGACAGGCGCGGGTCCGAAAACAGGCGCTTTCCCAAGGCGATGGCCGCGCCATTGCCCGAGACCCGATTGGAAGGATCGGCCACGATCCTGGGCGGCCAGGGACCATGGGACAAAATGGTCGCGCGCTGCGCGCTGCTGAAGGTTATCTCAGCCGCCGAAGCCGCCATGGACAGGCATACCAATAGGGCAACAAACATAGCCCTCATTGTTGTGTGTAATCGACGCCCATGCGGACGACGCCGGTCGCGGCCGTTAGTTCAAAATTGAAGCGCCATTCACCCCGCATGTGCAGCATCAGACCCTCTGCCCTGAAGCTGCCCCGACCGGCCTTTCGAACCTTGGGTTTGTAGTTCATGCCGTGTTTGTGGGCCGGCATCATGGCATCCACCCGCAGGCCGCCATCGAACGGTGTTTCACCCGCCTGGCAGACCGAAATATTCATCGCGAACGGCTGCCCGACCTGAATAGCCGCCGGTTCCAGTTGGTAGGACAGGCCGTAGCCATCTTTCGCCACCGTCGTGCCGGGCGCACCGGTGGTGCAATCAGGCGAACCCAAGGCCCACCGCGCCAGGGTCTCGGCATTGCGGTAGGCGATGTTCTCGGCGACTTCACCGGGCAGGTCGGCCAGCCATTGCCGCGACCACTCGGCATGATCAATGACATAGTACCAGCGTTCCGGCGCATAGGTGTCGGTGCCGATCATGAAGCGGTCGGGAAACGCCAAAAACACCTTGCGCCATTGGGGGTCGACCTTGCCCCCCGCCGCGTGTTCCGAGCGAAAGGCCAGGTCTGACCACAGGTTTTTATGCTTGGCCAGCATGGCGGCGACATCTTCGGGCGCGGCAAATCCGGAATGGGCCCACAGCACGCGTGCCGCCGCGTGCTGGGCAAATATTCGATCCACCGCCTCGGCATCCGAATGAGCATGCAGGAAAATTCCGTATTGCGCTGCCAGCGACACGATGCGCCGGGGCACCGGCAGGTCGGCATCTTTCCCGAACAGATGGAATTCGCCAATGCCGGCGTATTTGTTTCTGGCCAGCAGCTTGGCCACCATATCGCCGACGGTAGCATCGCGAAACCAGGTGCCCGTCTCGCCCCGGCGGCGGTAGGGGCGCAGCACGGGCACGATCAGATCCGGCGCCGCCCTGTACAGCATCTGTGTACCTTCATCGGAAGACGAGGAGACAAAAGCCTTCGTCAATCCCGCCCGGCGCAAAACCTTGATGGCCTCCTCTGCTGGCAGCATGTCCCAGGCATCATGACTGTAATGGATATGGGCGTCCGCCAGAGGGCTCTGCGCGCTAACAGAGGCAGCCGAGAATGACAAACCGCCGCCCACAATAATCGCGGAAAGGAGTCTCTTCATTGCCGCAATACCTTTCATGCATCCAGCCGGTCGGGCAAGTTTAGCGCCATTGCACCGAAACCGTAACAAGGCGATGATGCGTCGAACTCTTAAGGGACATGGTGCGCGAGGCACCATGAGGGGGAGAAATCATGACCGAAACCAGCCAACGCCCATCTCTGTATGACAAGCATCCCGGCTACGATGTACATTTCGAGGCCTGCCCGAAACGACTGCGGGTGATGTTCAATGGCGAGACCATCGCCGATACCGCCCGTGCGCAATATCTGCGGGAGAGCAACCACCTGCCGGTTTTCTATTTTCCCCTGGCGGATGTGGCCCGGGAATTCCTGGTGGCGACGGATCATTCCACCCATTGCCCCTTTAAAGGAGATGCCGCCTATTGGACGGTCAAGGTGGGTGACCGGGAGGCGGAAAACGCCGTCTGGCACTACCCCACGCCATACGACGAGACGGCCGAGATGAAGAACTATGTCGCCTTCTATTGGGACCGCATGGACCATTGGTTCGAAGAGGACGAGGAAGTTTTCGTCCACCCCAGGGACCCGAAGGTGCGCCTGGATATCCTGGATAGCTCGCGCCCCGTGCGCATCACCGTCGCGGGCCAGATGGTCGGGGAAAGCATCCGGGCGCGCATGTTGTTCGAAACCGGTTTGCCCACGCGCTATTACCTGCCGAAAGAGGATGTGCGTAGCGATCTGCTGCAACCCTCGGATCGGCACAGCGATTGCCCCTACAAGGGCACGGCGGACTATTGGCATCTGAACCTGGGCGATGAATGTTTCGAGGATCTGGTCTGGAGTTATCCAGACCCGGTGGCCGAGGCAGCCCGCATCAAGGACTATCTGTGTTTCTTCAACGAACGGGTCGAGGCGATCCATGTGGATGGTGAAGAAACCGAACGTCCCGTCACCAAATGGTCCCCGAAGTAACACGGCGGTTGATGACGGGTGGATGTTGCATGGCTGGCCGTGGCCCAATCCCTGGGCGCGTCGTTGTTCTTCGCCCTGGGTATCCAGTTTCTTAGCCTCGGTCTGCGCCATGGGGATGCCCGCACCGGCACCCTGATCGATATCGCCACCACCGCGGCCTTTTATTGGCTGTTGTCGCCGCTGTTTCTGAAAACCGAGTATTTCACCTCCGCCGGGTTCCTGATTTTTGTCGCCGTGGGCCTGTTCCGGCCTGTGATATCCGCCAACCTGGCGTTGGAGGCGGTGCGGCGGTTGGGTCCCACGCTGACCTCTACCCTGACGTCCACCACACCGTTATTCGCGGCGGTCTTTGGCATATTGTTGCTGGGCGAGAGTGTCACCATGGCCATCGTACTGGGCACCGTCGCCGTGGTCTTGGGCACGGCCCTGCCGACGGCGGGGGGCAAGGCGGCACGACCCTGGCCGATCTGGGCCCTGGTATTTCCCCTTGGCGCGGCCGGCCTGCGCTCTATCGCCCATGTCCTGATCCGCATGGGCTTGGCCTTTGCGCCGGAACCCTTGTTCGCCGGCCTAGTGGCCTATAGCGTTTCCTGCCTGATGGCCTTGGCGGTGCAGGGCTGGCGGGGCGAGCTGCGGCGGGTCAACTGGGCCAATCCGGGCCTGTTGTGGTTCGTCGCCGCCGGTATCGTGCACGGCCTGGCGGTTTGGGTGATGAATGCGGCCCTGGCCACGACGCCGGTTAGCATCGTCGTGCCCCTGGTGTCCACCACGCCCCTGTTCACCTTGCTGCTGGGCCTGGTATTGTTCCACAAGGAGGCCATCACCTGGCGGCAGGTCACCATGGTGGTCATGGTGGTGGCGGGTGTGATCTTGATCGCGGTAGGCAGGTAGTTTGAATGATCCTCAACGAACAACAGCAAATGATCCAGGACACGGCGCGCCGTTTCGCGCAAAGGGAAATTCTGCCCAATCTGAAACAATACGAGGAAACCGGCGCGCCGGCGGAATTGCTGGCCAAGATGGGCCAGGCCGGCCTGATGGGTATCTGCATCGATCCCGAATGGGGCGGGGCGGGGGCCGATTTTGTCTCCTACGTGCTGGCCATGGAGGAGATTTCCGCCGCCGACGGGGGCATTGCCAATCTGATGGCGGCGAATAATTCTCCGGTCCTGGCGGCCCTGCACGACCATGGCAGCCAGGGCCAGAAGGAACGCTTCTTCCCCGGCCTGACCAGCGGCGAGATGATCGGCTGCATCGCCTTGACGGAACCGCATACGGGCTCGGATGCCGCCGCCATCACCACCCGGGCGGAGCGGCGGGGCGATCATTTCGTCCTGAACGGCCGCAAACAGTTCATCACCGCCGGGCGCCGCGCCGGGGTTGTCATGATCGTCGCGGTCACCGATCCCGAAGCCGGCAAAAGGGGCATCTCGACCTTTCTGACGCCCACCGACAATCCCGGCTACCAGGTGTTGGCCGAGGAAGCCAAGCTGGGCCACCGCACCAACGACACCTGCGCCCTGGCCTTCGAGGATATGGTGGTGCCGGCCAGCGATCTGTTGGGCGCGGAAGGCCGGGGCCTGGGCATCGCCCTGGCCAACCTTTCCGCCGGCCGCATCGGCGTCGCGGCCCAGGCCGTGGGCGGAGCCCGGGCCGCCTTCGAGGCCGCTCTCGCTTACGCCCAGGAACGGGAAGCCTTTGGCAAGCCGATCTTCGAACACCAGGCCGTGGCCTTTCGCCTGGCCGATATGGCAACCCAGATCGAGGCCGGGCGGCGGCTGTATCTGCATGCCGCCCAGATCCACGACAGCGGCGCGCCCAGCCTGAAGGAAGCTTCCATGGCCAAACTGTTTGCTTCCGACATGGCCGAAAAAGTGGCCTCCGATGCCCTGCAAACCTTCGGCGGCTACGGTTATCTGGAAGACTTCCCGGTCGCCAAGATCCTGCGCGACGTGCGCGTTTACCGCATCTATGAAGGCACCAATGATATCCAGAAAATTGTCATCTCGCGGTCCCTGGCGTAGACTGACAGGCAAAGCGGCAACGGGAGTATCGACGTGAGCACAGTTGAATATATGAAGACAATTCGGGAGAAGTATAGCAAGCTTGGCTATGACCCCTACGGCTGGCACAAGGCGGAGGATTCACCGCCCTGGACGCCATTGGCGAAACCGCTGTCGGATTGCAAAATCGGCATGATGTCCACCGCCGGAACTTATGTGGCGGGGCAGGAAGCTTATTTTTACAAGGATGATACCTCCCACCGGATCATCCCGTCGGCGACGCCGATGGAGGGTCTGCGGTTTTCCCATCTGACGGAAAATTATCTGCCCGACGCCCGGCGCGACCCCAATTGCGCCTTCCCCCTGGAGCCCCTGCGCACGCTGGCCGATGAAGGCGTGATCGGCAGCGTGGCGGACAATGTGTTTTCCTGCATGGGCGCGGTCTATTCCAAACGCCGGGTGGACGAGGAACTGGCCCCGGCCATGTACGAGGCCTTCGCCCGGGAGGGCGTCGAGGTCGCCTATCTGGTACCGTTGTGACCGGTGTGTCATCAGACCGTGTGTCTGATCGCACGTTACCTGGAAGAACGCGGCATCCCCACCCTGGTGATGGGCACGGCCCTGGATATCGTCAAATACGGCTGGCCGCCCCGCGCCGTGTTCATGGACGTTCCCCTGGGCCATGGCGGCGGCCCGGCGTTTGACCCAGCCAGCCAGCTTGCCATCGCGCGGGAAGCCTTCACCGCTTTCGACCGCATCCAAGAGCCGGGCGGACTTATCCATCTGGATCAGAAATGGCCCGGGGGCGAAGGCTGGAAAGACGCGGCATCGGATGACGGCGCCGACGATGCGCGCCAGCCACGTGATTTGACCCCGCGCTATCAGCTAGAGGCGGACCGGCAGCTGGCCGAGGCGGCGATGGCGGCGGCGGGCGACTAAGACAGGAGTTTTGTCAGACACCGGGACCAGAGCGGAAGTTACCGTCACGCCGCTGACGTTGATCCGGGACGGTAACTTCCGCCGCATCTGGATTGCCGGCGCCCTGGGCTGGATGATGCGCTGGCTGGAAATGCTGGCCATC
The DNA here is from genome assembly GCA_018667855.1 of Rhodospirillaceae bacterium. GTDB lineage: Bacteria > Pseudomonadota > Alphaproteobacteria. The sequence goes on along the minus strand of JABIRL010000229.1, from coordinate 14,456 downwards.
GGGGTGTTCACCTTCGAAGTGACGCAATCGGCCCTCATGGTGGCGCTGATCACCATGGCGCGGACCGTGCCCATGCTGTTGCTGGGCGCCTTCACGGGCGCCATCGCCGATGGCTTCGACCGCCGGGTGATGCTGCTGGTGGGCATGGCGACCCTGGCGTTGACCTCCGCCGTCCTTGCCGTTCTGGCCATCACGGATCAAATCGAACTGTGGCATGTGGCCCTGGGCATGTTCATTTCCGGCCTGTACGGCACCCTGGAATTTCCCGTGCGCCGGGCCATGCTGGGTATTATCGCCTCGACGGAAGCCGGCACTGCCGGGGCCGGCGTGGCCCTGACCCTGGACAGCGCCACCAACCATTGCATGCGCCTGATCGGCCCGGCCCTGGGCGGCCTGGTGCTGACCCAGTTCGGCCTGCCCGGGGTTTATGTGCTGGGCGTGGTGCTGTTTGGCCTCGGCTTCATTCTAGTCTGGACAGCGGAATATCATGCCCCCCATCACGGCACGGGCGCGCCGCGCATCCTGGGCCAGATCATCGAGGGGTTAAGCTATATCCGCACCAATCCGGTGCTCATGGGTACGCTGTACGTGACGATGGTGATGAACATCTGCGGTTTTCCCTATGGCGCCATGGTGCCGGTGATCGGCGGCCAGGTGCTGGGCCAGGGCGCGGTGGCCACGGGATTGTTATTGTCGGCGGATGCGGCGGGCGGACTGCTCGGCGCTCTTTTCATAGCGAATTTGGCCCGGCCAAGGCATTATTCAAGCATCTATTTTTATGGCTCGATCTTTTTTCTCGGCGCCCTTGTCGCCTTTTCTTTCTCCCGGGACTACGCCTTGTCCCTGGGTCTGCTGTTCCTGGCAGGCCTGGGCGTGGCCGGGTTTGCCGCCATGCAAAGCACCATCATTTTCACCGCCGCCCCACCTGAAATGCGCGGCCGCCTGATGGGAGTTCTTGCGGTCTGTATCGGCGTCAGCCCATCGGGAATTCTGCAGGTGGGCCTACTGGCGGATTGGTTCGGCGGCGCCATGGCCGTCGGCATCATCGCCGTCGAAGGCCTGGCCGCCCTGGCTGTCGCCGCTTTGGTCTGGCCGCATTTTCGAAGGCGCAAATCTACTTTCTGAATTGAACGACCCACGTAGTTTCCGGGCCACCCAAAAAAAGAGGGAGTGGCGCCCAAATGCGCCACCCCCAATTGTTTGATAGACGTAAGGCCAGCAGTCAGGCGGCACGCACCTCGGCCAGGAAATTATCGACTTCATTGCTGAGCTGCTCCGCCTGATGCGAAAGATCCTTCGCACCCTGCAGCATCTCGCCGGCGGCCCGTCCGGTTTCGTTGGCGGCTTGACTGACGCCCTCGATGTTGGAATTGACCTGCTCGGTACCGGATGCCGCCTCTTGCGCATTGCGGCTGATTTCACTGGTTGCGGCACCTTGCTCTTCCACGGCGGCGGCGATCGATCCGGCAATTTCATTGATATCCATGATCGTCTTGGCAATACCACCAACCGCCTGAACCGCTTCGTTCGTGGCGCCCTGGATGCCATTGACCTGCCCGGCGATTTCTTCCGTCGCCTTGGCTGTCTGGTTGGCCAAATTCTTGACTTCGGAAGCAACCACGGCAAAACCTTTGCCAGCCTCACCGGCGCGGGCCGCTTCGATCGTCGCGTTCAGGGCCAGCAGATTTGTCTGCGAGGCAATATCGTTGATCAAATTCACAACGTCGCCAATTTTCTGCGAAGCGTCGGCCAGACCCTCGATCTGCCCCGTTGCCTGCTCGGCATTGCCGGCCGCGGAGCTTGAGATATCAGCCGATTTACTGACTTGCTGCGAGATCTCGGAAATCGAGCTTGAGAGCTCCTCCGAGGCGGCGGCCACGGTCTGAACGTTGGAGCTTGCCTGATTGGAGGCGGCGGCAGCGTTCGCCGACTGCCGGGTCGTTTGCTCCGCCGTCGCCGAAAGAGAACCGGCTGACGCCTCCATCTCGGTGGCCTGGGAGGCAACGTTGTCGACGATGCTCTTGACGCTGGATTCCATATTGTCGGCCATTTGCAGCAATGTTTGACGGCGCTCCTCGGCGATTTGTTTTTCGCGCTCCTCGGCCTCGACCTTGAGGCGTTGATTTTCCACGCTCTGGGCCCGGAATGTTATGAAGGCCCGGACCACCTGGCCGATCTCGTCGTCGGCCCGAAGTTTGACGTCGGCGCTGGTATCACCGGCGGCCAACGCGTTGAGAGCCGCGACAACCTCGGTCAGCGGCCCTACGATGAAAGAGCGTACAACCCAAAAGGTCAGGATCAGCCCGCCCAAGGTCGCGGTTACGGCCAGAATAGCCATCAGTTTAATGGCCTGCTTTTCGTGTTCCTCGGCCCGCAGCAGGGCGGTCTCGGTAAAGACCTCGATCTCAGTCAGCAAGGCTTCGAGCTGGTGGTTGAGTTTATCTTCTTCCGCCTCGGTCTTGTGCGCTAATTCGAGAGCATGTTTTTTGTCATGCGCGACGAAGGCGGAGAAGACCTCTCGCGCGTGTTTCTCATAACCGTCATGGGCATGTTCAATCGCTTCGAGCTGACCCAGCACCGCCACGAACTCGGCTTTTTCTTCCTCGCTGTGGGCGGCCGAGATTACCGTCTCGGCCAACGCTTCGCCCTGCTTGATCTCTTCTGTTGTTTTGGCGCTCAAATTATTGAATTTCGTCACGGATTTCTTGAAGTCCGCGCCCTTCGCCTCATCCCCTTGCATCTCTTCGCCGAAACGGATGGCGCGCTCGAACGAGATCGCCTGTTCCAGCTGGTGCACGGTGATTTTGGTGATTATCTCGGTCAGCGGCATATCCTGTTCGGCAATTGCCTCGATCTCGCCGCCGATGTTGTTCAACTGGTAAAGGCCGCTGCCCGCCGTCGCCACCAGCAACATGAGGCAGATCGATACCACCCCCATCAGCTTCTGGCCGACCGACAGGCTGAAGCTTGATTGCTTCACGTCGTCGGTCAATTCCGTGCCGTCGTCAATATCAGCTTCGTGGGACGGCATTTCCGCATTGGTTTCTTGGTTCATGGCGTGTGTCCTCGTTTGCAAGATCTGGTTCATTTCTTGTGATGACGCGTTCTTTGGTGAACTTGATTGCGGTGGCAAATTGAACGTTGGTGATTAAATGTCCGTGATTTCCCCGCATCAGCCCGGCTTCATAACGTCCGGACGCCCCAGTTGATTTGTAATCGAAACAACATAATCGACGTCTTTTGTTAATTTTATATTACGTAAAGTTGAATTGAGATCGCCGAGGCGCCTCCACGGCCAAATTCTTGGGCGTTTGCTCGCGACAATAGTTAATGAAATCAGCGCTTCAGCCGACCTGCGCGGAAAGTCTAAAAAAAATTTCCAGGCAATTGGTCCAAGACCCTAAACGGGTATGCCATCCTGAATTTTGCAGTACCACCAGGACACATCGTGCCAGGCGCCTAATTTGAAACCCACGCTGGGAAAACTGCCGATGGCCGTGAAACCAACGGATTTATGCAACGCCACGCTGGCCGCGTTGGGCAGGGTGATGCCGGCGAAGGCGTGGAAATAGCCCTTTTCCGCCAATTCCACGAATAATCTGTCATAAAGCCGACCCGCGATCCCGCGGCCGCGATAGTCGTCGTCCATATAGGCCGAGGTCTCGACCGAATGCCCATAGGCGGCGCGCGGACGGTGCGGCGTACCATAGGCGTAACCGGCAACCCTGCCGTCCACCTCCGCCACCAGCCAGGCATGGCTTTCGCTGACATTGGCGATCCTCTGGGCCATTTCAACCACCGTGGGCGGTTCCATCTCAAACGAAATGGCCGTCTCCACCACGACAGGCCGATAAATCGCCTGTATCGCGCCGGCGTCTTCCGTACGGGCGGGCCGGATTGATGCCTGGTCCATGAAATGCTCCTTTGCCCTCAACGCTTGGCCGATAATAGGCTACGGTGACGCATGAAGGGAAACCGCCATGACCGATCATAAGGCAAAACCCTACCGCGACCGCCTGAAAGACCGCAGGGATATCGGCAAGGTCGAAACCCTGTTCGACAAGCTCATGGCCTTTCGCTCGGCCGAGGTCTCGTGCGTTCATATCGAAGCCCGCCTGGAGGCCGGTCGCGGTCTGACTGACGCGGGTAAACGCCGCCCATAACTGGCCAGAAGGCCCTTAAATTCTGATCTTGCCTGTTTGACCTTGATCAGCCAATTGTACACTTGCCCACAGTCAATTATAATCGATCAAAGTTGATGCCGCCCGGGTGCGGCGCGTGGGAGCCCACCTGAATGACGATTGCGGAAGATGCCGCGGGAGCGGATGCGGCCAAGGATGCCGAGCGGGTAGATTTGTCGCCGGAAGTCTCGGACGAAATTAAATACACCACTTGCTACATGTGCGCCTGCCGTTGCGGCATCAAGGTGCATTTGCGCGATGGCGAGTTGCGCTATATCGAGGGCAACAAGAACCACCCCGTCAATCGCGGCGTGCTGTGTGCCAAAGGTTCGGCCGGCATCATGCAGCATCATTCGCCCGCGCGATTGTCACAGCCCCTGTTGCGCGTGGGCGAGCGAGGCAGCGGTGAGTTCAAGGCCATTGAGTGGGAGGAGGCGCTGGAGCTGGCCATATCCTGGCTGGCGCCAATCAGGGCCGAAGATCCACGCAAGTTGGCGTTTTTCACTGGCCGGGATCAAAGTCAGGCGCTGACGGGATGGTGGGCCAGCCAGTTCGGCACGCCCAATCATGCGGCCCACGGCGGTTTCTGTTCCGTCAACATGGCGGCGGCGGGGTTATATTCCATCGGCGGCTCGTTCTGGGAATTCGGCGAACCTGATTGGGAGCATTGCCGTTATTTCATGATGTTCGGGGTGGCGGAGGATCATGATTCGAACCCCATAAAGACCGGCCTGGCCAAGCTGAAAGAAAACGGCGCCAAATATGTCGCGGTCAATCCGGTACGCACGGGCTATGCCGCCATCGCCGATCAATGGTTGGCCGTAACGCCGGGCAGCGACGGTTTGCTGGTGCTGGCCCTGGTGCACGAATTGCTGCGCGCCGGCAAGGTCGATCTGGATTATCTGGCCCGTTACACCAACGCACCCTGGCTGGTGATCGAGGATCCCGGCGCCGATGATGACGGCCTGTTCGCCCGCGATGGGGACGGCAATCCCCTGTGCTGGGATTCGACCCGGAACGCGGCGGTCAACGCACTGGAAGCCGACATCGCGCCCAGCCTGAAGGACCGCGTCACCCTGCCCGACGGCCGCGCCGGCGTACCCGTGTTCCATCTGTTGGCGGAGCGTTATCTGGATGGTCAGTACGGCCCCGACGCCGTCGCCGACCAGACCGGCCTGTCGGCGGAGACCATTCGCACCATCGCGGCCGAACTGGCCCATGCCGCCTTTGAGGAAGAGGTTGTGCTGGACATACCCTGGACCGATTGGGCCGGGCGGCGCCAGGAACAAATGATCGGCCGGCCCGTGGCCATTCACGCCATGCGCGGCATCTCGGCCCATGCCAACGGCTTTCAGACCTGCCGCAGTCTGCATTTGCTGCAAATGCTGCTGGGCAGCATCGATGTACCGGGCGGCTTCCGCTACAAGCCGCCGTTTCCGAAACCAGCGCCGCCCGGCCTGAAACCCGCCGGCAAGCCGGGCGACGTTGTGCCCGGCACGCCCCTGGGCGGCCCGCCGCTTGGTTTTCCCCAAGGGCCGGAAGATTTGTTGGTGGAGGCGGATGGCGGCCCCTGCCGCATCGACCATGCGTTTAGCTGGGAAGCGCCCATGTCGGCCCACGGCATGATGCACACGGTGATTGCCAATGCGCACCGGGGCGATCCCTATCCGGTCGATACCCTGTTCATGTACATGGCCAACATGGCCTGGAATTCGTCCATGAACACGACGGAAACCATGGCCATGCTGACGGACAAGGATCCCGACAGCGGTGAATACAAAATCCCCCATATCATCTATGCGGATGCCTTCTATTCCGAGACCGTGGCCTATGCCGACTTGATCTTTCCCGATACCACCTATCTGGAACGCTGGGACTGCGTCTCCATGCTGGACCGCCCGATCTCCAACGCCGATGGGCCGGCGGACGCGATCCGCCAGCCGGTGCTGGAAACCCTGCGCGATGTGCGCCCGTTCCAGGATGTGCTGCTGGATCTGGGCGTCCGCCTGGGTCTGCCGGGACTGGTCGACGATACGGGCGCGGCGCGTTATCCGGGCGGCTATCCCGATTATCTGGCCAATCACGAACGCGCACCCGGTGTCGGCTCCCTGGCCGGCTGGCGCGGCGCGGACGGCGAGGACCACGGCACGGGCGCGCCGAACCCGAACCAGCTGGACCGCTATATCGAAAACGAATGCTTCTGGTATGACGAACTGGCGCCCGAGGCGCGCTATTTCAAACACGGCAACCGGGCCTATCTGGATTACGCCGTTAAAATGGGTTTCATCGGCCATGGCGACCCCATCGTACTGCAGCTTTATACCGAGGCGCTGCAGCGCTTTCGCCTGGCCGCCCGCGGTGTGGGCGAGCTGCAACCGCCCGATAAACATCGCAAGCGGATCGAACGGTTTTTCGATCCCCTGCCGATCTGGTACCCGCCCAGCGCCGTCGACGGTACCGCGGCGGAGGACTATCCCCTGCATGCCATCAGCCAGCGGCCGGCGGCGATGTATCATTCCTGGGGCTCGCAAAACGCCTGGCTGCGGCAGATCCATACCGCCAACCGCCTGTATATTTCCGAGGCCGTGGCCAAGGAACAGGGCATCGAGGACGACGGCTGGGCCTATCTGGAAAGCCGCCATGGCCGCATCAAGGCCCAGGTGCGCATCATGGCCGGCGTCAACGACCATACGGTCTGGACCTGGAATGCCATCGGCAAACGGTCCGGTGCCTGGAATTTGGCGGCGGATGCACCGGAGGCGCAAAAGGGCTTTCTGCTGAACCATCTGATCGAGGATCTGTTGCCCCCCGACAGTCAGAACGGCGGCGGCCGGCTGGCCAATGCCGACCCCATCACCGGGCAGGCCGCCTGGTTCGACCTGCGGGTGCGGATTTCCAAGGCGCCAGCTGATGCCGCTATAACCGAGCCTGAGTTCAAAACTCTGCCCCTGCCGCCCGGCGTGCGGCCGCGACCCACAATTCTGCGCTATGGCGCCCGGTTCGGGGAGGATCGCTGATGACCTCGCTGCCGAAGTCGCCGTCGCCCAAACGCCTGGGCCTGGTCATCGACCTGGACACCTGCGTCGGCTGCCATGCCTGCGCCGTGAATTGCAAGGAATGGAACACCGCCGGCTATCACGCGCCCCTGCCCGACACGGACCCTTACGGCAAGGACGTGGATGGCGTCTGGCTGAACCGGGTACATGGTTTCGAAACCACTGGCGATACGGGCGGTAACAACAAGGACGGGCGCACCGTCTATTTTCCGCGCTCATGTCTGCATTGCGAGGATGCGCCCTGTGTCACCGTCTGCCCCACCGGCGCATCCTATAAACGCACCGAAGACGGCATTGTGCTGGTGGAAGAGGACAAATGCATTGGCTGCAAGCTGTGTTCCTGGGCCTGCCCCTACGGCGCCCGGGAATTCGACAGCGATGGCGGCGTGATGAAAAAATGCACCTTGTGCATCGATCGTATCTACAACGAAAACCTGGATGCGGACGAGCGTCAGCCGGCCTGCGTCAATGCCTGCCCGGCCCGGGCCCGGCATTTTGGCGATTTTAACGATCCGAACTCTGCGGTCGCGAAACTGACCGCGGCGCGCGGCGGCGTGGAACTGATGCCGGAACTTGGCCTGAAACCCACCAACCGCTACCTGCCGCCACGGCCCGCCGCCACGGTGGGCGCCATGGCCGATGGCGCCAGCCTGGACGACGCCCCGACGACGGGCGGCGGTTTTCTGGGCTGGATCGACCGGACCCTGTCCCGCTAGGAGGCGGGTTTCCAAGATGCATCCAGCTTATTCCGTCATCTTTCTGACCACCGCCACCGGCGCCGGCTACGGCCTGCTGGCTTTATTGGGTGTCTTGCGCGCCATTGACCATCTGCCCCACGACCGCACGTTTGGCGTGATTGTTCTGGGTCTGGCATTGGCGCTGATCACCGCCGGGCTGTTGGTTTCGACAGCCCATCTGGGCCGGCCGGAGCGAAGCTGGCGGGCCTTCTCTCAATGGCGTTCATCGTGGCTGTCCCGGGAAGGCGTCCTGGCCGTCGTGACATATGGTCCCGCCCTGCTGTTCGCGTTGAGCTGGCTTATCCTGCAGCGAAATGATGGCCTGTGGCCCCTGGCGGGATGGGCCGCAGCCGGCTTCTCCGTCGCCACCGTCTACAGCACGTCCATGATCTATCGTTCCCTGGCGGCCATTCCCCGCTGGCATCACCCCTTGGTGGCCCCCGTTTACCTACTCATGGCCCTGGCCACCGGTGCGGTCTGGTTGAACGCGATGCTGATGCCCTTCGCGCCCGGCAACGAAGTTCTTCAAGCCGTCTGTTTCGCCGCCCTGGCCGCCGCCTGGCTGGTAAAGATCGCCTACTGGCGGGCCATTGACTCGGCAGTAGGAGACAGCAGCTCCGCCTCGGCGACCGGCTTGACGGGCTTTGGCCAGGTACGTCCCCTGGACCCACCCCACGTGCAGGACAATTATCTGCTGAAGGAAATGGGCTATGTGGTAGCCCGCAAACACAGCGCCAAACTAAGACGCCTGACCCATCTGCTGGCCTTTCTCGCACCCCTGGTCCTGATCATTATCCAGACCGCCACATCCGGCCCGGCCAGCCTGGCCGCCGCCGCCCTGGCGGCGATCGCCATCAGCTTCGGCGTGGTCATTGAACGCTGGCTGTTTTTCGCCGAAGCCCAGCACAAGGTGATGCTGTATTACGGCGCGGACCGGATATAACGGCGGCACGCAACCGACTGGTCATCGCCCCGACAAACATGGATAATGCGGAAATGTTGGCGCAGTATTTCCGCGGCTGGAGTCGCAGTTATTTGATCAATCAGCCCCTTTCTAGTGGTGTGAACCAAACAGAAGAGTCCTTCTGTTTGTGTCTTGCGCACCACGATTCTTTAGAGTCTAGTGGTCTTTCGATCCTCACGGATGAGTACCATCCGTGAGGATCGGACCACTAGGAGCCGGCAATGATATACACGAAACCACGCGCGAGTTTTAGCTTTCGATTTATCGAAGTCGTCTTGACGCTGTTGGGCCTTGTTACCGTCATTACGCCTTTGATCCTATGGTCGGTCCCGCAGCACCACGACTTTTCCGTTCTGGTGTTTTATTTTGTTTTGTCGGTTGGCGGCGGCTCTATTCTTGCCTTTATCGCCCTGGCACGATTGCAGAGTCTGCTGAACCCCGACGACATGGGGGCTGGTAAGGTGAAGGACCTTAAGGACCTGCGCCAAAGATTGGCCCATTGGGAGCAACAACAGGATGAAGACCGCCGGGCCGCGATGCCGCCGACCGTCTTCAAGAAAAATGCCCTGGGAGAGTTTCGTTACATGCTCGGTATCGCCGCCCTGCTAGCCCTGGCCTTCGGGATTATATTCTTCGCTGGCTGGACCATAATTGACGTACGCTACGGCTAGTTTGAGGATTGACTATTCCGGGTAAGCGCCTCCAGCCGGGCCCGCAGAAATTCCTGTTCCGCGTCGTTGTTGGTATGTGCCAACGCTTGGCGGTAGGCATCGGCGGCGGCGGCACCATGACCCGTGCGGCGCAGAAGATCCGCATGGGCGGCATGAAAAGGCTGATATTGGTCCATGGCGCCGTCTTCGTTAAGGCCCCGCAACGCCGCCAGGCCGGCCCCGGCGCCGTCGGCGAATGACACAGCCACGGCTCTATTGAGCGCGACGACCGGCGTGGGGTTCAGGGCAAGCAGCTGGTCATACAAGGCAACGATTTCGGCCCAATCGGTGGCGTCATAATTCTGCGCCCGCGCGTGTACCGCGCTGATCGCGGCCTGGATCTGATAGGGCCCGGGCGGGCCCAACAGAGCGGCCTGGGTCAGCGCCCGGACACCGGCCTCAATTCGATCGCTGTTCCACCTGCCCCGATCCTGGTTTTCCAATGTGACAAGCCGCCCGGCTTCATCCATGCGGGCCTCGCGGCGGGAATCATGCAGCAACATCAACGCCACCAAGCCCAGGACTTCCCCGTCATGGGGCACAAGATCAGCCAGAATCCCACCCAACCGGATCGCCTCGTCACACAGAGATGCGCGCAGGGGTTCGGAACCGGACGTCGCCGCATAGCCCTCGTTGAAAACCAGGTAAATTACCGCCAGCACCGCATTCAGACGCGCCGCCCACAGGTGCGGCGGTGGCACCCGATAGGGAATTTTGGCGGCCTTGATCTTGCGTTTGGCGCGGACCAGACGCTGCGCCATCGTCGTCTCCGGCACCAGAAAGGCGCGGGCGATTTCGAACGTGGTCAGGCCCCCGATTGTACGTAGTGTCAGTGCGACCCGGGCCGGTTCCGACAATGCCGGATGGCAGCACGTGAAAACCATTCGCAGGCGGTCGTCTTCAATTTCATGGTCCATTTCGTCAGGTCCGGCCTGATTTTGCAGCGCCGTCAGCACTGCGAGTTCGGACTGTTTGAGCCTGAAATTCGCATCCCGGCGAAAATGATCGATGGCCCTGTTACGGGCCGTTCGCAGCAACCAGGCGCGCGGCTGTTCGGGAATTCCGTCGGCCGGCCAATGTTGCAACGCCGCCAGGCAGGCGTCCTGCAAAACATCTTCCGCCAGGGCCAGGTCGCGCACCGCTCCCATCATGGCCGCCAGCACACGGCCCCATTCCGCACGAACAATATGCTCGATCGTCGCGCCGGTCGCTCCGGTTTTGGCTTCAGGTGTTTGCGTTGGTCAGGCCTCCGGCTTATTCGAAAACCATGATCGGGCGAACTTCTATCGAGCCGTGTTTGGCGCCGGGAATCTTGCCGGCATATGCAATGGCCTCGTCCAGGTTCTCGCATTCCAGGATATAAAACCCGCCCAGGGTTTCCTTGGTCTCGGCGAAGGGGCCGTCGGTGGTATGAACGGCACCGTCACGAACCCGCACGGTCGTCGCTGTCGAAACCGGTTGCAAGGGATCGCCGTGCAGCATAACGCCGTTGCCGCGCACCTCTTCCGTAAAAGCGCCATAGCCTTGCATCATTTCGCCGAATTCCGGAGTTTCCGGTTGCGGGCCACTGCCATCCTCGCTGTAAATCATCAGCATGTACTGCATAGGGGTTTCTCCATGTTGGACGCTCACGATTGGCGTCGACACCATAGGAACGAACGGCGCCGGCGGATATCGACAACCGGCAAAAAAATATTTCAACGGCGTCTCGCCTAACCCTTCACGGAACGGTTATCGCACTTTCCGCTGATATAGTTTACCATAATCATGAGGCCGGGCGCCGGGCCACTCCGGGTCACATTGCGGCATTATAGCGTCCGGCTGCGCGCAGCCAGAGGAGACGCTTATCATGAATGGTCGAAGGTTTGGGTTTCTCACAGCAAGTTTGACAATTCTGGGTTTTTCGATGATGGCCACGGTTGGACACGCCGCACCCCAGGCGCTGGCCCTGGTCGCCGCCAACGAACCCATACAGCTGGCCTGTGACGGGGCCAATTGCGGCGCCCAGTTTTCCGCCTTTTGCCTGCAGCCGGAACGGATTTCGCCTAGTCCCGGCACCGCATACAAGATGTCGACGAACAGCCATATCAAGGTCAGCGCGATTACCGAGGACGGGCGCGAGATTTCCCTGGCCCCGCGGGACAGCCTGCGCTTTCAATCCCTGCGCGGGCACATGGCCATCGGGGTCAGCCTAGCGCCCGGCCTGAAGCAGCGTCTGGGCCTGCAATCGGTTTTCCTGACCCTGGCGCAGCATGTCACCCTGACGCCGGAGGCCGTGGCCGGTGACGACAATCCCATCAGCGACGGCGAATTGGCCATGGTGGAAGCGGCCCTGCGCCCGGCGGGCAGCCAGATCGTTGACAAGGATGTCGAGGGCATGGTGGCGGCGAGATTGACCATGCGTCTGGTCAATAGCCTGCCGCTCTTTGACGGCGATACGGTGGCCACCACCCGGAAATGGCGCAATATTGTCGCCGTGGCCCGAAAGAACGGATTAAGCCCCATGGCGGCCCGCTATGCCGAAAATGCCTATGAACTATGCCGTTATTTTTCCGACCGCGTGGTCAGGGGCGATATGCGCGGCTGCATGCAGGGCCAGCATGATAAGCTGATCAAGGGCCTGAACTCGAAATACTGGAAGGCCATTCGAACCGGTAGCTAAGCCTTTTCGATATTCATCGAACATCCGAGCCGCCCGCTCCCCCTGCCCGACTACCCATTAATGGTACCCTGTGGGTGGACGGGCGTGGGTGGACGGGCGTGGGTGGACGGGCAGGGGGAGCGGGCGGGTAGGTCAATGCCGAAAATAGTTAAAGCGGTCTGCGCGCGCCGAAAATAGCCGTGCCGACCCGAACCAGGGTGGCGCCGAATTGGATCGCGACCTCGTAATCGGCGCTCATCCCCATGGACAATTCGCTCAGGCCATTGCGGCGCGCGATCTGGCGCAACAGGGCAAAATGCAGGCTGCAGTCCTCCTCCACGGGAGGTATGCACATCAGGCCGCGCAGGTTCAGGCCCAGCTCGTCACGGACCAGGGTGACAAATGCATCGGTCTCTTCCGGCATGATGCCGGCCTTTTGCGGCTCCTCGCCCGTATTAACCTGGATGAAACAGCCAAGTTTGCGATCCTGTTTTTCCATTTCCCGGGCCAGGGCACGGGCCAGTTTCGGGCGATCCACGGTTTCGATCACGTCAAACAGCGCAACGGCGTCGCGCACCTTGTTGGTCTGCAACGGCCCGATCAGGTGCAGACGCACATCGCCATGGGCCGCCTTCAGATCCGGCCATTTGCCCTGGGCCTCCTGCACGCGATTCTCGCCAAAAATCCTTTGACCGGCCTGGATCGCTGGCTCGATCGCCGTCGCCGGCTGGGTTTTCGAGACCGCCACCAGGGCCGCGTCATCCACGCCCCGGCCCGCCGCTTTCGCCGCCGCCGCGATGGCGCCGTTGACCTGGGCCAGATTGGCGGCCACATCCACATCAAGCGCCGCTGGTTCCTTGTTCAAGCTCATGGCATTGTCATCCTCATGTCTGCCGCGACCCTAGCAAAGCTATCCCTGCGCCTCAATCGGGCAGCTGGATTTTCCGCAACTGGATGTTCCCGGGCCCTGCCGGGAACCATTCTGATCACGGACGAGGTCCGATTGCCTGATCCATTGCCATCGGCGGCCGCCCTGCCGCGGGGCAGCGCCATTATTCTACGCCATTATGACTGCCCGGGGCGGGAAGCTTTGGCCCGCGCATTGATGGCGTTGTGCCGTCAAAATGGATTACGCCTTTTGATCGCCGGGGACTGGCGATTGGCGTGGAAACTAAATGCCCATGGTATCCATCTGCCCGAATGGCAGGTTCGGCGGCCGCCGCCGCTGAAACGCAAACCCGGTTGGCTGATCACCGCCGCGGCCCACTCCCCCGCCGCCGTACGCCGCGCGGCGCGGCAAGATGTTGATGCCGCATTGCTTTCCCCGGTGTTCGCCACCGCATCACACCCCGGCGCGGTGGAGCTGGGAACAGTACGGTTTGCCAATTGGGTCAGAGGGGCGCCGTTGCCGGTCTATGGCCTGGGCGGTATTTCCGCAGCCAATGGCAACCGGTTGCTCCATAGCGGGGCTGCCGGCATCGCCGCTATTTCGGGTTTGGCATCCTAGTATCAATTACGAAGCGTTCCTGGATGTAAGCGACCACCCGCTCGACCGCTTCGTCAACTGACAGGTTGGAGGTATCAACTACGAGTTCGGGGTCATCCGGTGCTTCATAGGGTGCGGAAATACCAGTGAAATCCGGAATTTCCCCGGCCCGGGCCTTTTTGTACAGGCCCTTTGGATCACGCTGTTCGCAGGTCGCCAAATCAGCCTCGATGTAGATTTCGGCGAATTGGTCACCGCCCGCCCGCCGGGCGCGGTCACGGTCGGATCGATAGGGCGAGATGAAGGCGGTAATACATATCATGCCGGCGCGGGAGATCAGGCCGGCTACTTCGCCGACCCGGCGGATATTTTCTGCGCGATCTTCCGGCGAAAAACCCAGATCCGCATTCAGGCCATGGCGCACATTGTCCCCATCCAGGACATAGGTCTGGTAGCCCAGATTGAACAACCGCCGCTCCACCGCCACGGCGACGGTGGATTTTCCGGCCCCCGACAGGCCGGTAAACCACAGGACGGCGCCTTTGTGGCCATTGCGGTGTTGCCGGTTCTCGTTGGTGACGTCATGTTCAACCCGTTGAATATTGCTGGCCCGCCGGGTGATCAAATGGCGCTGGTCCGCATAGCCTTCCATGGAAATGATGCCGCCGCCGGAAATCTTAT
>JABIRL010000290.1 GCA_018667855.1 Rhodospirillaceae bacterium | reverse complement strand
CCAGGCCAGTTGCTCGGACGTGGTGCCATATTGATACATATGACGCATGGCGGCCATGCCGTACTGGTTCGTCACCACGGGGCCGTAGGGCGATTCGAAACCCAGTTCCGGCAAGGTGCTGCCGTAATCCCGCGCGCCCAGGGTGGCGACGCCTTCAGCCCGGGGCCGTCCCGCCAGGGTGATCAGCGCCACGGAGCATTTGCCCATGGCAATGGCGTTCACCGCATGGCCCACGTGGATCACATAGGATGAACCACCGGTCTCCGTGCTGTCGGTGTATTTCAGGTTCAGGCCCATGTATTCGGCCATGGAGATGCCGCCCAGGCCCGGGGCATCGCCGCCGCAGAAATAACCGTCCACGTCCTCAATGGTCAGGCCCGCATCGGCCAGGGCGCCAATGGCGACCTCGGCATGCAGTTGGGGGATCGTCTGATCGACGGCCTTTCGCGTGGGATGTTCGTAGATCCCCGCAATGTAGGCCTTGCTTGTTCGGCTCATAGTCGTTTCCTTTTTTCAGCTTAGTAGGATTTCGGTAAATCAAGGGCCTTTTCGGCCAGGTAGCTAAGGATCAATTGCGGGCTGATGGGCGCCAGACGGTGGATCATACATTCCCGCAGATAGCGTTCCACATGAAACTCCTTGGCATAGCCCATCCCGCCATGGGTCATCACTGCGTTGGTACAGGCTTTAAAGGCGGCTTCGGCGGCCAAATATTTGCCGGCATTGGCCTGCAGACCGCATTCCTGACCGGAGTCATAAAGCGCGGCCGCATGGAAGGCCATCAGATGGGCCGCTTCCAATTCCGCCCAGGATTCCGCCAAGGGATGCTGAATGGCCTGGTTCATGCCGATGGGCCGGTCGAAAACCACGCGCTCCTTGGCATAGTTCGCGGCCTTGTTTAGGGCGCAACGGCCCAGGCCGACCATGGAAGCCGAGATCAGGATACGTTCTGCATTCAGGCCATGGAGCAGATAGCGGAAGCCCTTGCCCTCCTCGCCGATCAGATTTTCTTTCGGTATCGGCAGGTCATCGAAAAAAACCTGGTTGGAATCCACGCACTTGCGGCCCATTTTATCGATGGGCCTGATTTCCACATGATCGCGGTCCAGGTCCGTATAAAATAACGACAGGCCGTCAATGGGCTTCTTGGTCTCCGAGATATCCTTGGTGCGGGCAATCAACAGCATCTTGTTGCTGACCAGGGCGGTAGAGGTCCAGATCTTCTCGCCATTGACCAGATAGTGATCGCCCTTATCCACGGCCCGGGTTGTCAGGCGCGTGGTGTCCAGGCCCGTGTTGGGCTCTGTCACGGCAAAGCAGGCTACATCTTCGCGTTTGATGATGGGCGGCAACCATTTACGTTTTTGTTCATCCGTGCCGAACACCACGACCGGGTTCAAACCAAAGATGCCGATTGCCAGGGCCGCGAAACCGGCGTTGCCGGCGCCGGATTCGGTGATCGCCTGGACCATCACGGCGGCGTCCGATATGCCCAGACCGCTGCCGCCATATTCTTCCGGCATGGCGATACCCATCCAGCCGGCATCGGCCAGGGCCCGGCAAAAGGCCTCGGGGAATTCGCCATCGGTATCCCGATCCAGCCAATACTGATCATCGAACTGCTGGCAAAGCTTCAACACGCTGTCCTTTATCTGCTGCTGCTCGGGCGTGAAATTCAAACTCATGGGCTAATCCCGTTCCGTTGTTGCGGGCCGGCGGCACCGCCGGCCAGACGTGTGCATTTCGCCGCGGCGTCTTTCAACAGCCGCTCGTTCTCTATTCTGTTCGCAGCCATGCGTTCCGACGGCCCGGCGATCAACAACGCTGCCATAACCTCTCCATCGGCCGAGAATATAGGCGCCGCCAAACCGCTCGCGCCCTCGATCCGTTCATCGGCCGTCCGGGCAATGCCATCTTCCTTAACCCGCGACAACTCGGCGCCAAGATCGCGCATGGAGACAATGGTGGTGGCGGTAAATTTCTGGCGCGAGGTGGATTTAAGATATGCCTTCAGGCGCGCCGGCGCGAACCCGGCAAGCAATACCTTGCCGGCGGCGGTGCAATACAGATCGCGCCGTTCGCCGATGTTGACGGCATAGCGAATGGGGTTGGAACTTTCCATTCTGTCCAGATACGTGGTGACATCGGCATCCGGCGCCAGGGCAGCCAGCACGGCGGTTTCACCGGTACTTTCAGCCAATTCGACCAAAACCGGCCTGGTGATCATCATCAATTCACGCCCGGCCGTGGCCCGCATGGCCAGAGAGATAAAGCGCGGGCCAAGCACATACCGCCCCGCCTCATCCCGCAACAAACAATCTTCCTCCGTCAGGCCGGCAAGCAAACCAACCAGAGAGGTTTTCGGCGCGCCCGTATCGACCGCAAGTTCGGATAATGTCGCACCATCGGCGGCGGCAACCAGGGATTCCAGGATCGAGAATATCCGACCCACGGATTGCGGACCGCCGCGAGGGACGGAGGAAGGAGTGTTGGTATCTGCCGGGGCGCTACGCATATTCGTACATCATACGAATATAAATACAGAAAACAAGACTTCCAAGTTCATACGGCTGGCAACAGGCATTGTTACGCCGCAACCGGGCTGCTAGCTTGGCCAAAATACCAACGCCGAAGGAGAGAGCAGCATGAAGACCGCGTTCGAGGAAGTCATGGACATCAGGGGCAAGGGAATGCCCACTGATAACGACATCACAATCACGGGTAACGATCCGGTTTTCTCGACCGAATTCAAGATCGGCGAAACCTGTGCCGCCGCGCTGGCCGGCATCGGGGTTGCGGTCTCCGATATTTGGGAAATGAAGACCGGACGCAGACAGGATGCCGCCATCGATGCCCGGGCCGCGGCTGCCGCCCTGCGCAGTACTGTCTATATGCAGACACCGGACGCCGGCGGCTCCTTCAACCGTGTGGTGAATGAGGCCCACGAATTCATGATCAAGATGACCCAGCCCTGGCCGACCAAGGACGGCCGCTGGTTCCTGCCCCATTTCGGTCTGCCCAATTTGAAGGAGCGGGTTTTGGGCGTGCTGGGCTGTGATAGCAATCCGGAGGCCGTGGCGACGGCGGTCGCGACGTGGGATGCGATGGACCTGGAAGCCGCGATCGACGAGGCACGAGGCTGCGGCGGCATGGTGCGCAGCAACGAGGAATGGCTGACCTCCGCCCACGGCCAGGTCCTGGCTGGCAAACCTATCGTGGAAATTATCAAGATCGCGGATAGCGATCCTGAACCCCTGCCCCAGGGTTCGCGCCCCCTAAGCGGCATTCGCGCGCTTGATCTGACGCGCATATTAGCTGGTCCCATCGCGGCACGGACATTGGCCGAAAATGGCGCCGATGTCTTGATGGTGACGGCGGACGGCCTGCCGCAAATCAAGGAACATGTCATGGACACCAACCATGGCAAACGAAGCTGCTATCTGGACCTCAAGTCATCGGAAGATGCCGCCCGGTTGAAGCAGCTGGTGCGGGGCGCGGATGTTTTTTCCCAAGGCTATCGCCCCGGCATGCTGAGCAGCCTTGGTTTCGGGCCGGAAGAATTGGCTGAAATTAGACCGGGCCTGATCAGTCTTTCCATCAGTTGTTTCGGCGCTGACGGCCCATTCAGCCATCGCGGCGGTTGGGAGCAAGTGGCGCAGACCGTGACCGGTATTTGTCACGACGGCGGTATAGACGACCGGCCTGCCTTGTT
>JABIRL010000228.1 GCA_018667855.1 Rhodospirillaceae bacterium | reverse complement strand
TGGCGGATAAAAGCGGCATCGTTGAAATGGTTGATGGCCGTAAGGTCTTTCTCCACGTCCATAATCCGGCCCTGCGCATGTTGATCGTCGGCGCGGTGCATATCGCCCAGCCGCTTTCGCAGATGGCAGCGTTGGCCGGTTATGATGTGGCCATTGTTGACCCGCGCCGGGAATTTGCTTCCGCTGACCGGTTTCCCGGCATCACGCTGATTGATGCCTGGCCCGATGACGGCGTGGAACAGTTCGCCCCGGACCGGCGTACGGCCATCGTCACCCTGACCCACGATCCGAAGCTGGACGACCCGGCCTTGATCAAGGTATTGCGGACGGACGTCTTCTATATCGGCTGCCTCGGCTCCAACCGAACCCATGGCAAGCGTCTTGAACGCTTGACTGCCGAGGGCTTCAATGAAGCTGATTTTGCCCGTATACATGGCCCCGTAGGCCTGGACATCGGCGCCAAGTCGCCGGCGGAAATCGCCGTCTCCATCATGGGCGAGGTAACCGAGGCCCTGCGGCGCCCGGCACAGGCAAACGCCAAGGCGGCGGAATGATTTTCGGAACCACGCCCCTGGCCGATGCGGAAGGCGCCATACTGGCCCATTCGGTAAGCGCCGGCGGCGTGCGTATGAAGAAAGGCCGCTATCTATCAGCCGATGATATCAAGGCTCTGGCCAAGGCCGGCGTTGAGGACGTCATCGCAGCCCGCCTGGAAGCGGACGATGTGGACGAGGATACTGCGGCCAATGCCATCGCCAAGGCGTGCCGGGGGGATGGTGCCCGTTTGCAGGCAGCCTTCACGGGTCGCTGCAACCTTTACGCCGACGGTCCCGGCGTCATGGTGATCGACCGGGAGCGGGTCGATCAGATAAACCGCATCCACGAAGCCGTCACCATCGCCACCCTGGCCCCGCATGAGGCGGTGGAGGCGGGGCAGATGCTGGCCACCATCAAAATCATACCATTCGCGGCGCCCCGGGAGGCAGTGGAGCGTGCCATCGCCATCGCGTCGGGTGACGTGCCATTGCTGCATATCGCACCCTATCGTGCCCGACGCGCCGGATTGATCATGACCACACTGGCCGGTACCAAGGCCAAGGTGCTGGACAAAACCGCCAACGTTCTTCGGGACCGCCTGGAGCGTCTGGGCAGCACCCTGTTGGACGAACAACGTTGCCCCCATGCCGCAGACGATATCGCCGCCGCGGTAAAGGATCAATTGGACCAGGGCCTTGACCCGATCCTGATTTTTGGCGCTTCGGCCATTACGGATCGCCGCGATGTGGTGCCCGCCGGCATTGTCGAGGCCGGTGGAACGATCAAACATTTCGGCATGCCCGTGGATCCCGGAAACCTTCTGCTGCTGGCCGAACATGACGGCCGCGCGGTGATCGGTCTGCCCGGTTGCGCGCGTTCACCCAAACTGAACGGCTTTGATTGGGTGTTGCAACGCTTGCTTGCCGACCAGGCCGTGGGCCCGGACGATATTACCGCCATGGGGGCCGGCGGTTTGTTGAAGGAAATCCCCACCCGGCCGCAATTGCGCGCTGGCACGGCGTCCATCGCGCCGAAAGCGCCGCGCATCGCGGCCCTGATCCTGGCCGCCGGTCAATCCCGGCGCATGGGCGTCACCAACAAGCTGTTGGCGGAAATTGATGGCAAGGCCATGCTTTCCAGGGTGGTGGAGGCGGCCCGGGCGTCCCAGGTCGAACATGTCATGGCCGTGACCGGCCACGAGGCGGAGATTGTCGCCGATGCCCTGGCCAAATATGATGTACCCTCTGTTCACAATCCGGCTTTCGCCGAAGGTTTGAGTACGTCCCTGCACGCGGGTGTCGCGGCCCTGCCCGATGATCTGGATGGGGTCATCGTCCTGCTGGGTGATATGCCGCGCATTACGCCGGGGCATATAGATCGTCTGATCGCCGCCTTCAACCCGGTTGAGGGCCGGGCCGTCTGTGTGCCCACCTATCAGGGCAAGCGGGGCAACCCGGTCCTGTTCGGCTCGCAATTTTTCGCCGAAATGACGACCGTGGGCGGTGACAGCGGCGCTAAGTATCTGATCGGCCAGCACGAGGACGAATTGGTGGAAGTTCCCATGGAGGATGACGCCATATTCCTGGACGTGGACACCCCCGATGCCTTGACCGCGATCCGCGCCGCCGGCGTCGATTAGGGACCTCAAGCTTGAAGAGCGCACCGTATGAGTAAGAAAAAGATACCCGATGACTGGCAGCAACTGCTGGCCGAATTTGAACGCCGCGCAGATGAAGCGCGGGCGATGGGCGGCGGGGAGAAACTGCGCCGGCGCGCCGACCGTGGCAAGCGCAATGCCCGTGAGCTGATCGAACTGTTCATCGATCCCGATACGTTCGAGGAAGTGGGAACCCTGGTCGGCGGGCAAAGCTATCATGGCCAGGACACCGTGCCGGCGGACGCCCTGATCGGCGGGATCGGCAAGATCAACGGCGAACGGGTGGTGTTCTCGGTCGAGGATTTCACCACGCTCGGCGGCTCCATCGGGCATGGCAACAATGCCAAGCGCCTGCGCTTCGCGGCAATCGCGTTGGAGAGCCGGCTGCCGTTCGTGATGTTATTGGATGGCGCCGGGGCGCGGGCCAGCAACGCGCTGGAAAGATATCCCTACAGTCCTATTGATTTGCAGATTCTGGCCAAGCTGTCGGGCAAGGTACCGTCCGTCGCGGTGGTGGTCGGGGCCTCTGCCGGGCATAGCTCGGTCGGCGGATTGTTGATGGACTTCGTGGTTATGTTAAAGGACGCCGTGATGTTCGCCGCCGGCCCGCCCCTGGTGGAGGCAGCCATGGGCGAAG
>JABIRL010000181.1 GCA_018667855.1 Rhodospirillaceae bacterium | reverse complement strand
TTCTTGAATACGGTGGATGGCAGCTTGACCAATTTTTCCGAAGCCCGGGGGCTCCAGGTGGGGTTGCCCACATCGGTTGCCGCATTTGCAGGGCCCGCCATGGCGATGGAGCCGGCGATCAATGCCGCCAGGGCGACACCGTGCATAAGGCGGCAGGTGGTTGCGTTTGAATTGGACATGGTACTCTCCTTTTGTCCCGATAAGACCCTAGTTGGTCTTCCAATAGCGGACCCGGCGCAGTTCCGACTTCACCGTGGAATTAACGTTGGCGACCGAGAACTCACCGAGCGCGGTGTAATCGCGAAGACCCAACAGAATCTCCATGGTGTCCACGAAGGACGAGCCGTCGGCGTAATAGAGATCCTTGTCGGCGAAGGTGGCTTTGAATTTTTCCAGGTTGGCGCGGGCCTGGACCACATCGCCGCCCTTGAAATGGTTCTGCACGCCGAGGGCATAATTGCGCATGCGCTCTTGGGCAGGCACCAAAGATGCGCGCTCGCCGAGACCGGCTTCGCACTTGGCGAGAAGCTGAGCGCTTTGGCTATAACGGGCTGGCGCGTTTTCGGTGCGGGCGCTTTGATCGGCGACCAGGGCATCGTTGTTGCATTGGCGGTATTCGCGGACGGCGCTGATGTTTTCGAAATTGGCGACGCGGCTGCCGATAGCCGGATAGTTATCGCCGGTAGCCATGTTGCAGGCGCCGAGGCCAACCGCGGCGACGGCCAAAAAGGCGGTCCGGCGGGTGGCGGATTTCAGAGACTTGGTAACGTTGGTCATGGGATAAACCTCCTTATTAAAAGCTCCACCCGTTATGGCGGGGCCAGGGAGGTTTTTTATGGGAGGGAGGGGAAAAATGGCGTTCAATGAGAAGTAACTCATTGAACGCCGCGAGTTTGGTTACAGGGAGGATCTACTAAATCTATGAATGGACCAGGGGCGGAAATTCGGGCACGACGGAAATTGGTGAAAAAACTTTCGCATCAGTGTCGACCTGCTAACAACAAATTAAATGGGCTGAGAAGTCTTGCCTCAGCGCTGTGAGGCAAGAACGCGATGCCGGTGGATCACCATATCGATACTTTTATCAGTCAGCTCCTGGGCGGCGTCTTCGAAATCACTGATCGATCGAAACCGTTTTAAAATTTCTTCAAGCGGACGGCTCGCCGCTATCACAACGAACCGGTAGGAGAATGGCTGGTCCGATTTTCGTGGCAGCGCGATGGCCCAGGTTTGGACGCCGGGAACTTTCTGCCCGCCCGATAGGGAGACTGGTATCCTCGAAGTTTGCACGAAACGGCCCGAATCCACACTCATGTAAATCGCCAGGTATCTAGGCGTTTTTCCAGGATCAATGTCGAAACGCAATCCGCAGGTGGTTTCGCGATGGCTATCCTCGTGGTTGACGATGTCCCATTGACTGATCGGCTTCACGACCGGATTTGTACCGCCGAACTGTACATTCAAGTAGGTTGAACCTTCGGGCGGCGTTAAGCGGCTGATGCCGACATTAATGGTCGGTAAAATTGGTTTTTCTGGCAGCGCGACAATTTTTGTCGCATTAATTGGCGCTGGTGGAGCTGGCTTAGCCACGGGAACCGTCGGGGCCGGCTTCGCAATAATTGGTGTTGTTTCAGCCGGTGGCAGCGGGGCGGGTTCCTCCTGAACGATCCCTGAAGATGCTGGGTTACTAACCAGTTCCTTAAGCGCCTCGCTCCAATCGCCCAGTTTATCCTGTTGCAGCGCCGCAAATACAGCGCCGCCGGCCAATACCAAAATAAGAACGGCCAAGGCAATGTTGCGCACCGAGGCGGAGCTTGCCACCGTATCGCTGATGACCAGCGCCGATTTGGGCGCGCTGGCGAGGCCGAGGATTGCGCCCGCCTGCCCGGCATTTTCGGCGCCAAATACCGCCGCGCCACTATCGGCCAACGCGGCGCGGGCGTCGCTTTCGTTGACGCCGGCGGCGGTGATCACAGCGACCGGCTTGCCCAGCGCCGCCCATTCGGCGAACAAATCGCCGCTGGCCTCAATCTTGGCGGCCACGTGATCCACTTCGGTCACGTTCAAATGATAATCGACGCAGCCGGTGGCCCAGATGATCTGGTCGGCGGCGGCAATATCTTCGATCAAGCGATGCTCGGGTGCCGCCTGCAATGCGTGCACCAGATACAGGCCCAGCTGCCAGCTATTGCCGGTATCGATGGGCCCGGAAACATCGACGCGGAACGAGGCGGCGTCGAAGGGGCCAAACTCCCGCTCGACAATGCCACTGCCGGGTTTGACGAACTGATCATAAAGCTTGGAGACGGGCAGCACGTTGGTGGTCCGGTTTACACAGACCATGGATTGGGGCGCCCGTTCCGGCGTTATTTGCAGAACCTGAACAGGCCCGCCGGTGGTGGCGATAAATACGGCGCAGCTTTTCACTTCAAAAAGACTTCTGTATCCGGATCCTGGATCGCTGTGATTATTTCGGATGCCCCCTCGACGATCAACTGGGCAATGCCGTCATGAAACTCGGGCAGCTCGGTGCGGTGATAGGCACCGGCAGCGCCCATCAGATGCATGACCTTAGGCTGGCGCGATCCGGCGCGGGTCAATTCGACAATCACA
>JABIRL010000227.1 GCA_018667855.1 Rhodospirillaceae bacterium | reverse complement strand
GGCGTGGACCTGTTCGTCGGCTATATTTCTTCCGGCACGTGCGCCGCCATCACCCCGGTGGCCGAGGAACTGAAGATGCTGACGATTTTCCCGATTTGCGGCACGCCGCGGATTTTCGAGGAAATCAACAAGAACCCGAAGTATGTCTTCCGCACCATGGGCCATGCCACGGCCGACGGCGTGGCCGAGGCGTTGTACGTCAAGGCGAACCTGCCGGACGTCAAGGGCTACACCGGTATCAACCAGAACTATGCCTGGGGACAGGATTCCTGGCGCGACTTTGATCTGGCCATGAAGCAGTTGATGCCTTCGGTCCCGGTATCGGACAAAACCCAGTGGCCGAAAATCTTCTCCGGCCAGTACGGCGCCGAAATCTCGGCCCTGATGCTGTCGAAAGAGCCGCTGGTGCATTCCAGCCTGTGGGGCGGCGATCTGGAAGCGTTCATCTTCCAAGGTTCGGCCCGTGGTCTGTTCCGCAAGAAAAAGCTGCTGTTCTCGGTGGCCGATACATCCGTCTACCGCCTAGGCAAGAAAGCGCCGGCTGGTGCCATTCTCGGCGCCCGCGGCCCATACGGCATCTTCGCCGCCAACGTGGACACTCCGCTGAACAACTGGTTCCGCAAGGTCTACATCGACCGTTATTCCACACCACCGGTTGGTGGCTCGTATCAGGCGGCCCAGGGCGTTCTGGCGGCCAAGTACGCCTATGACGCCGCCGCCAAGGCGAACGGCGGCAAATTCCCCAGCAAGGATCAGGTTATTGCCGCGCTGGAGGGTGCGACCTATCAAGGTATCGCCGCCAAGGTCTACATGAACCGCTCCAACGGCCATCAGGCCGCGACCAAGCACATGATCGGCGTGCTGCAGTGGGACAAGGAAGCCGGCGGGCCTATCATGACGAAAGTCACCGAATTTGGGCCTGATTGTGTCATGCCGCCCCCGGGCGTCAACGGCACGGAATGGCTGAAAGGCGGCATGAAGGGCGCCAAGTGCGGCTAATATTACCAACCGGGGGCGCCGAATTTGGCGCCCCCGGAACTTTTTTTGTTTCTGACTTTTCCAAAATAGCGAGCCTAATGTGCAAGAGCTGATCGTCATCCTGGTCGACGGCTTGGTATTTTCATCATACCTGTTCATGGTTGCCGTCGGCCTGACGGTGATTTTTGGTGTGATGAAAATCCTGAACGTCACGCACGGATCATTTTATGCCTTCGGTGCCTATATGTCGGCCACCCTGGTCGGGATCTATTACGAGACCGATTTGCCGGAATTCGGCGGATTCGTGGCCATATTCGCCGCTGCCATCATCGTTGGCGTGTTCTTCGGCATTATCCTGGAGCGTGGCCTGCTGCGTTTCCTCTATCACCGGGACGAACACATCATCGTGCTGGCGACCTTCGCCATGTTCCTGGTGCTGGAAGACGTCCTGCTGATTATCTGGGGCACGGACCCTTATTTCGCTTATCAGCCCATGGCGTTGCTGGAATCGGTGGATATCGCCGAACTTACCTTCGATGTTTACAGCCTGACCCTGATCGGTCTGGCGGTCATCGTCGGACTTGGCCTTTGGCTTGGTCTGACCAAGACCAAATGGGGTAAATTGTTGCTGGCGGTTATTTTCGACCGCGAAATCAGCGAGGCCATGGGCATCAACGTGACCATTGTTTTCATGGCCACGTTCGTGATCGGCGCCATCATGGGCGCCCTTGGCGGGGCCTACATCGCGCCGACCATTTCCGTCTCACCCGGCATCGGGGTGGAGGTTATCGTTTTATCCTTCGCCGTCGTCGTGATCGGGGGCATGGGCTCCATCCCCGGCGCCATGATCGGCGCGCTGTTGGTGGGCATCTCGCGGGCGGCCGCCGTGCATAAGTTCCCCGAGATCGAGTTGTTCGTGATCTACGCCATCATGGCCGCTGTGTTGGCCTTTCGGCCCGAAGGCCTGTTCGCACCGGCAAAGGCCAGGAAAATCTGATGCGTTATATAGACAAAACAGTTGTCGGTCTGACTATCGCCTTTTTGGTTTTGGTGTTCGCCGACTTTTTCATGGCGGAATGGGTACGGTTTATCGGCCTACAGAGCCTGGCCCGCGGCGCGGTCGCCTTGGGCCTGCTGGTATTGTGGCGCACGGGCCTTGTGTCTTTCGGCCATGCCCTCTATTTCGGTTTCGGTGCCTATGCGGCGGCGATGTTGACCTTGATCGGCTATCACGATGCCTTTTTCCTGGTCTTCGCGGGCACCGTTGCGGCAGGCGTCCTGGCCTTTCTGCTGGGCTTTCTTTTGCGCCGCTACCGCGCCATATTTTTCGCGCTACTGAACATGGCCTTTTCGATGATCCTGTATGGCGTCATCGTGAAGACAGAAGAACTGGGCAGCACGGATGGCTTTTCCGTCCTGACGCCGACTTTTCTGGGCTATGCGCCAAAGGGAGAAGCCGTACAAACCACCTTGTTCATCTTTACCCTGGTCTTCACCTATATCGTCACCGTTGGCGTGCATTTGTATCTGAAGACAACCCTGGGCGGCATGAGCATGGCGGTGCGGGAAAACGAGATTCGGGTGGAATACCTAGGCTATTCAGCCGAGAAAGTGATCCACGTGAAATATGTCTTCTCGGGCCTGGTGGCCGGTTTCGGCGGTGCCATCATGGCCTTGGCCATCGGTCAGGTGGATCCTGATTCCATGGCCAACTGGACGGTGTCGGGTGAATTCGTCTTCATCACCATTCTTTCGGGTATCGGTAATGTCGGCGCCACTTATATCGGCGCTTTGGTGTTCGAGCTGATCCGTACCTACGCCTTCGAATACGCCCCGCAGGTCTGGCAGTTCATTCTGGGCGGCAGCCTGCTGGCGATCATCATGTTCCTGCCCGACGGTATCTGGTCCCTGGTATCGCGATTGCGCAAACCCGAGGGGGCGAAATCCCCATGACTGTTGTATTGGAGGTTCGCGACCTGCAAAAAACCTTCGGTGCCGTGGTCGCCGCCAAGGATATCAATGTCGCGGTCAACGAACATGAAATCATCGGCATCATCGGCGCCAACGGGGCCGGCAAGACCACGTTCGTTAACATGGTCACGGGCTATCTAAAGCCCACATCCGGCCACATTGAATTCGCGGGCCGCAACATCATGGGTCTGCCGCCGCGGGATATCACCCGCCTTGGCATTTCCCGATCCTTCCAGGTGCCCCAGGTATTCGCCTCAGAATCCGTGTTCGACAATCTATTGATGGCCTATGCCATTGCCGAGGCAACCGGCCTCGGTCTGCTGTCGCCATTGTACAATGACGAGCGCGCGGCGCGGGTGGATAACCATTTGCAGCGGTATCAGATCGCCGAATACCGCGATGCCACGGCCTCCACGCTGCCACAGGGAACACGAAAATTGTTGGATATCGCCATGGCGGCCGTGAGCAAACCGACCATTCTGATGCTGGATGAACCCACATCCGGCATCTCGGTGGAAGAGAAATTTGATCTCATGGACGTTATCATGGAGGCCCTGCGCCAGGACAAGACCACGGTTTTGTTCATCGAACATGATATGGAAATCGTCGAACGCTATGTCTCCAGGGTTTTGGCGTTTTATCAGGGCGAAATTATTTGCGATGCGCCAACGGCCGAGGCCCTGGTTGACCCGGGCGTTCGGGAATTCGTTGTCGGCGAGGAATATCACCGCACCCGGACCGGGAATGGGGGAAGTGGGGATGCTTAAGATCAGCGACCTGGACGTCAATATCGGACCCACGCCCATTCTGCGCGGCCTGGCATTGGAAGTACCGGCGGGAACCATGTGCGGCCTGATCGGCCGCAATGGCGCCGGCAAGACAACCTTCCTGCGCGCCATCATGGGCGCCCTGGCGGCACAAAGGGGCGTCGCCATGTTCGATCATCAAGACCTGCTGAAGACGCAGCCGCATATGCGGGCCCATATGGGTATCGGCTTCATGCCCGAGGACCGGCGTTTGGTACCGGCCCTGACGGTAGAGGAAAACATTCTGGTTCCGGTTTGGGCCACGGGCATGGAAGATTGGCAGGACCGGCTGGACTGGATTTACGGCCTGATGCCCGAGGTGGCCGAATTCCGCAACCGCGGCTCCATGGAGTTATCGGGTGGGCAACAGAAATTCGTCGCCTTTGCCCGGGCCCTGATGGTGGGCACGCGCCTGTTGCTGCTGGACGAACCAAGCGAAGGCATTGCCCCGATTTTTGCCCAACGCATGAGCGAGATCATGAAGAGCCTGAAGGACGAGGGTGAATCTGTGCTGGTGGCGGAGTCCAACGACAAACACGTGGCCGAAATATTGGACCGTACCTTCGTGATCGAACGCGGCAGCATCGTCTCGGGGTAATATCGATGGCCGCTGATCTGCCTGATACCGTAGCCGACGTTGAGGCGTTGGAAGAGCTGCTGTCGCGGCCCAGCCAGGCCCTGATCGACGATATGGCGGCCCTGGAGGGCGACATCATCATCCTGGGTGTTGGCGGCAAGGTCGGGCCCTGCCTGGCCCGCATGGCCAAGCGCGCAGCGCCTCATAAACGCGTCGTCGGGGTGGCCCGGTTTTCCGATCAGGATATTAAACGGCGCCTGGAAGATTGGGGCGTTGAAACCATCGCCTGCGATCTGCTGGACCGCGAAGCGGTCGCCGCGCTGCCGAAACTGCCAAACGTCGTCTATATGGCCGGCAAGAAATTCGGCACCACGGGGGGCGAGGCCTTTACCTGGGCCATGAACGCCCATGTTCCCGCCCTGGTGGGTGAAGCCTTCGCGCCATCACAGATCGTGGCCTTTTCCACCCTTTGCGTCTATCCCTTCACGGATGTATCCGGCCCGTTGTGCGGCGAAGACGTCGCACCGGTGCCGGTGGGCGAATACGCCAATTCCTGCGTGGCGCGGGAGCGGACGTTCCAGTATTTCTCCCAGCTTCACGGCACGCCGGGCCGCCTGATCCGCCTGAACTACGCCATCGATCTGCGCTATGGCGTGCTCTATGACATCGCCAACTGGGTCTATACGGGCCAGACCATTGATCTGCGCGCGGGCCATGCCAACGTGATCTGGCAGGGCGATGTTAATTCCCAGGTACTGCGCGCCCTGCACCATTGCGAAACACCCACCCGACCCCTGAATATGGGCGGGCCCGAACAGGTCAGTGTCCGTGCCCTGGCACTTGCATTTGGCCGGCGCTTTGGCCTGACGCCGAAATTCGCCAATCGGGAAAGCGGTGTGGGCTGGCACAACGATACCTCTCTTGCCGCCAGATTGTTTGGCTATCCCGACACACCCCTGGCCCGCATGATAGATTGGACGGTAGACTGGATAGAGCGGGACCAACCGCACTATAATCTGCCAACCCATTACGAGGCCCGCGACGGTTCGTTCTAATTATCGGCCAAACAATCGACTAGGAGGCAAGCCATGAGCGTCTTCAACAGCCAACCCATCGACGGTGTCATCCCCGCTACTCTTTTGGCCTTTGACAACGACATGCAGATCGACGAGGCGGCGTCGCGACGGCATCTGCGTGACGTGGCGGCGACGAACGGCTTGCGCGCCATAACCGTCAACGGCCATGCTTCCGAAGTGCATGCCTGCACCTTCGATGAACAGCAGCGAATCCTGGAATTTTGCCAGGAAGAATTAAACGGCCGCTTACCCCTGATCAACGGCATCTACGCAGATGGCAGCCTGGAAGCGGCCCGTCTGGCCCGCATGGCGGAAGCCGGCGGCGCCCAGGCGTTGCTGATCTTTCCGCCCAACAGCATGATCATGGGCGGTCAGTTACGGCCCGAGATGGCCCTGACCCATTTCAAGACCATCGCGGACGCCACCGATCTGCTCTTGATCGCCTTTCAATACCCGCAAGTCAGCGGCCAGGGTTATCCGTTCGACACCCTGTTGCGGATGATCGAGGACATACCGTCGATCAAGGCCATCAAGGATTGGTCGAATGACGCCATGTTGCACGAAAAACATATACGCAGCCTGCAATCGGGTGCGGCCGGGCGGGCCATCACGGTGTTGACAACCCATTCATCCTGGCTGATGGCCTCGTTGAGCATGGGCGCCAATGGCCTGTTGTCGGGCGCGGGCAGTGTGATACCGGAATTACAAGTGGCCCTGTTCCAGGCGGTCAAGGCGGGTGATTTGCCCGCCGCCCAGGCTATCAACGACCGCATCTTTCCCTTGGCGCAGGTCTTCTACACGCCGCCGTTTCTGGACATGCATAATCGCATGAAGGAATGCCTGGTACTGCTGGGCCGACAGGATCGCGCCGTGGTGCGGCCGCCATTGATGAAGCTGACCGACGGCGAAATCAAGCGTCTGAGCCAGGCGCTTGATGCCGCCGGGTTGTTAGCGCGGGCCGCCGCTGAGTAAAGTTACGCTAGAGCGTGTCGCATCTAATTAGCCTCATATCCAGCAGCGTTGAAGAAGTTCAGGCATTCTTGCTCGGTGAATAGATCGCAAACGTCTCCGACGGCCCTCCACAGG
>JABIRL010000221.1 GCA_018667855.1 Rhodospirillaceae bacterium | reverse complement strand
TGCGCCTTATGATTTGATCATGGCCAACATTCTGGCCCGCCCCTTGCAGCGCCTGGCCCCCGCCATCGCTGCGCATCTGGCGCCGGGCGGCAGGGTTGTTTTATCGGGATTGTTGGCGAAACAGGACGCTCAGGTCCGCGCCGCCTACCGGGTCCAGGGGCTGTATTTGGTGCGCCGCAGGCGACTGGGTGAATGGCTGACCCTGGAATTATCCGGGTAAGCCATCCACCCATATTTTTCACCCTACCGTTATTTCACATTATAGCGGTGAATACTTTTCAAAATTGGGTTGGCGTTTTTCCAGATGCGCCGCCAGACCTTCTTTTGCTTCCGGGCCTTTGAAGCCGAGCATTTCCAAGGCCAGGGAATTCTCGAACGTGGGCATGGCCATGCGGTACCAGTTGTTCAACGCCAGCTTGGTCCAGCGAATGGCGTTGGGCGCGCCGTCGGCAAGGGTTTTGGCCACGGAAATCGATTTGGCTTCCAGCTCATCGTCCTCGGTGCACAGGGAGAAGAGACCGATTCTCTCGGCTTCCTCGCCAAAGACCGGCTCGTTGGTGAGCAGATGGTATTTCGCCTTGGCCATGCCGGTCAAAATAACCCAATTGATACAGGCCACATCACCGGCGGCGACACCCAGACGGACGTGACCATCCAGAACGCGGGCCGACTTCGCGATGATCGAGATATCCGAGAGCAAGGCGGCCACCAGTCCGGCGCCGACCGCCACGCCATTAACGGCGGAGATTATCGGTTTGGAGCAATTGATAATGTTGTAGACCAGATCACGGGCTTCTTTCCAGGCGCCGATCGTGTCGTTCCAATTGTTGATATTTTTCTCGATCATGGAGAAATCGCCGCCCGAGGAGAAGGCCTTGCCCTTGGCGGCGAGGATGACGCAGCTGACATTCGGATCTTCGTCGATATCGCGCCAGATATAGGTCAGCTGACGATGGCCATCGGAATCGAGGGAATTATATGTTTCGGGTTTGTTGAAAGTGATGCGCAGGACACGCTCGCTGGGGCTATCAAATTCAAAAGCGGGAAATTTCTCGGCGTAATGTTCAATCATTGGTGACTCCTCCAAAGGGACTGGCCGGTATCGTGCCCTCTCGGAGCACATGCATAACAGTGATAAGCCCCGCCAGAACCTGCGGGTCAAGTATGGATGGTGAGACATTTTGCCTCTGTGCCGCACGATAAGCGGTTGTAACCGGCCCCATAGGTCTATTAAATGTGGGCGGCGTGTTGTACGGGGCGAAGATCCCGGCCACGGATTTGTACCGTTGGGGGGATTAATAGGTGTGACCCGGCTCTTAGAGATCGAAGATCTGCAAGTTCAGTTCTTCACGTCCGACGGCATCGTCGAGGCTGTTGGCGGCATTAGCTATCATATAGACGCCGGTGAAACGGTGGCCATCGTCGGTGAATCCGGTTGCGGCAAATCGGTTGGCGCCATGTCCCTCCTGCGCCTTATCCCCGAACCACCTGGCAAAATCGCCAATGGACGCGCCCTGTTCGAAGGCCGCGATCTGCTGAAATTAAGCAACGCCGATATCCGTAACGTGCGTGGCCGCGAAATTGCCATGGTGTTTCAAGAGCCGATGACCTCGCTTAACCCGGTGTTTTCCGTTGGCCGGCAACTGACCGAGACCCTGTTGCGACATACCAATGCAAGCGAGGCCGAGGCGAAGGAACGCGGTATTGAGTTGTTGAATCAGGTCGGCATCTCGGATCCGGCCCGCCGCCTCACCCAGTTCCCGCATCATTTGAGCGGCGGCATGCGGCAACGGGTGATGATCGCCATGGCTCTATCCTGCGAACCGAAATTGATCATCGCCGATGAACCAACCACGGCGCTGGATGTTACCATTCAAGCGCAAATCCTAGAATTGATGAAAAATCTTTCCGAACGGCTTGGCGTGGCGCAACTCATCATCACCCATAATCTGGGCGTTGTTGCCCGCTATGCCAAACGGGTAAATGTCATGTACGCCGGCAAGATCGTGGAAACCGGGACGGCCACCGAAATCTATCATAATCCGCGCCATCCTTATACGCTCGGCCTGTTGGCCTCGGTGCCGAGGCTGGATCAACCGCGGGGTACCAAACTTGTCCCGATTGAAGGTCAGCCGCCGGATCTAACCAGGCTTGGCGACGGTTGCGCCTTTCGCCCGCGGTGCCGGTTCGCCACGGAACGTTGCGCCAATGAAATACCAAATTTGCGATCCGTCGAGAGCAATCATATGAGCGCCTGCTGGCATTTCGAAAATCTGGATCAACAAAAGAGTACGGTCGCATGAGTGTGGCGGAAACCATGAGGGACGGGAATTCCCTTGCCAATGCGGACGCCAATGCCGAACCGTTGCTGCGGGTCGAGGGCCTTAAAATGCACTTCCCCGTCACCGAGGGGTTGTTCATGCGACGGACCGTGGGCCATGTCAAAGCGGTCGATGGCGTCAGCTTCTCCGTTGCCCCGGGCGAAACACTGGGTTTGGTGGGCGAGTCGGGGTGTGGCAAGACCACGGTCGGTCGATGCATCCTGCGGCTGGAAAATCCCACGGCGGGTAAAGTTTCTTTTGCCGGCAGAGATGTCGCCGGCATGACCATGGGCGAAATGACCGAACTGCGTCAGGACGTGCAGGTCATATTTCAGGATCCCTTTTCTTCGCTCAATCCGCGCATGAAAATCGGTACGATTATTGGCGAACCCCTGCGGGTTCACGGTATCATCAAGGACGCTACGGAGCGCCGCGAGCGGGTGGCGGAGCTGCTGCGCCTATGCGGCCTGAACCCAAGGTTCGCGGATCGTTACCCCCATGAAATGAGTGGTGGTCAGCGCCAGCGCGTGGGCATTGCCCGGGCCCTATCCGTGAACCCGAAGTTCATCGTTTGCGATGAAGCGGTATCGGCGCTGGATGTCTCGATCCAGGCCCAGATCATCAACTTGCTGGAGGACCTGCAGGAGCAGTTTAATTTCAGTTATCTGTTCATTGCCCACGACCTTTCCGTGGTGCGCCACCTCTGTCATAGGGTCGCGGTGATGTATCTGGGCAAGATCGTGGAATTGGCCGATTGCGACGAATTGTTCGACAACCCCCAGCATCCCTATACCCAGGCCCTGTTGAGTGCCGTACCGGTGCCGGATCCGACGACCGAGGAAACACGATCGCATCAGATTTTGGAGGGCGAAGTGCCCTCTCCCATGGCCCCGCCGCCTGGCTGCGTTTTTCACCCTCGCTGCACCCGGGCCACAGAAGCCTGTACGCGGGATATTCCCGAACTTCAGGAATTCACCCCAGGCCACACGTTGGCCTGTCCCATTGTATTGGGAAAATAGGGCGATTTGAGCGGCGCTGATAAGGGGAGAGTACGGGGTGAATATAGAGTTCATTAAAGTGTTGAATGTGTTAGGATTTAACCATAGCCGTTAGGGGAGAGAAACGAATAACGGCAAAAAAAACAAACCTAAGGGAGACCTCAAAATGAAGCTTAAGACCCTGAATTTATTGGTTGGAACAACAGCCGCGCTGTTGTTGGCGGCCAACGTCGCGGCGGCTGAGACGCCGAAGCGCGGCGGTATTTTAAATTTCGTGGTGGGTTCTAAGATCCCCTCCATGGACGGCCACATGGAAGGCACCTTCGGGATGATCCATCCGATCCGGCCGTTTTACAGCACCCTGATCCGGGTCAACCCAGCCAATCCCAGCTCGACCACGGATTTTGTCTGCGATGTCTGCTCGTCGTTTTCCAGTTCCGATGACGGCAAGACCCACACCTTCGCGATCCGCAAAGATATCAAATTTCATGACGGCACGCCGCTGACCGCGGCCGATGTGAAGGCGACCTATGACAAGCTCGTATTCCCGCCAAAAGGCATTTTGAGCTTGCGGAAAAAATTCTTCAATATGGTCGACACCATCACCACGCCGGACAATTATACTCTGGTGATGAAGCTGAAGTATCCTTCGCCGACCTTTATTCCCTCGGTAGCGATGCCCTTCAATTTCATCTATTCCAAGAAGGATCTGGATACCCACGGCTATAAATGGCATCAAAAAAACGTAAACGGCACCGGCGCCTTCAGCTTCGTGGAATATCAACCGGGCTCCCATGTTACCGGCAAGCGTTTTGACGGTTATCACCACGAGGGCAAACCCTATCTGGATGGTTACAAGGCAATTTCGGCGCCGAAAATGGCGGTCCGTCTGCAGGCCATCCGGGGTGACCGGGCGGCAATCGAATTCCGTGGATTCCCGCCGAAAGCCCGTGATGATCTGGTCAAGGCCCTGGGCGACAAGATCACCGTGCAGGAAGGTGACTGGAATTGCTCGTTACTGGTAACGCCCAATCATAAGGCGAAACCGTTTGATGACAAAAGGGTACGCCGGGCTCTGACCCTTGCAGTTGACCGGTGGGGCGGCTCCAAGGCGCTGTCGAAGATCGCCATCGTCAAGACCCCTGGCGGCGTGGTCTTTCCCAGCCACCCCCTGGCCGCGACCAAGGATGAACTAAGCAAGATCCCCGGTTTCTGGACCGATATTAAGAAAAGTCGGGCGGAAGCGAAGCGCTTGCTGGCGGAAGCGGGCCAGTCCAACCTGACCTTTACCTTGCTGAACCGCGCGGTTGACCAACCGTACCGTATTCTTGGCGTCTGGCTGATCGACCAATGGCGTCAAATCGGCGTGAAGGTGACCCAGAATGCCGTGCCGACCGGTCCCTGGGTGGATTCCCTGCGCAAGAAGAAGGACTATCAGGTGGCCATCGATGCCAACTGTCAGTCCATCGTCAACCCCATCGTTGATGTCTCTAAGTTTCTGGGCAGCGCCTCCAACAACTATGCCCAATACACTGACGAGCCGATGGAAAAAATGCATGCGGCCATGTCCCGGTCGGGTGATCAGGCGGAACAACGCAAGATCATGCGCCAGTTCGAACAACGCGTGTATGGTGACGAAGCCCACATTATCCCGACCCTGTGGTGGTACAAGATCAACCCCCACCGCTCTTATGTGAAGGGTTGGAAGATTGCCCCCAGTCATTACCTGAACCAACATCTGGATCAGGTCTGGTTGGACAAGTAAGCCTATTGCCGACATGGCGGTCGCATGATTGCGGCCGCCATGCACGGCGTTTTTGTTTATTTATTTATCTTGTTTCGAAGTTTAATTTGATATCTGGCGATTGGCTGCACCATGTATAAATACGCCGTGAAGCGCATTCTGCTGATGATCCCGACGTTGATCGGGGCTGGAATTCTGGTCTTCATGCTGATGCGCATGATCCCGGGGGACATCTGCGAAATCCGCTTGGGCGGCACCGGTCTGATGGTGGACAAGGAGCAGATTGACATCTGCCGCGAGAATCTTGGCCTGAATGATTCCCTGGCCAAACAGTTTCTTGATTTCGCCGTTGGTATCGCGACGCTGAATTTTGGCGATTCCATGTGGACCGGACGCCCGGTCACGGAAGAGATTTCCGTCCGTTTTCAATTGACCCTTCAAATCGCCATCATGGCGACTTTGACGGCCGTGATTATCGCACTGCCGTTTGGTGTGATTTCCGCCATCAAGCAGAATACCTGGGTCGATTATTGCATTCGGTTGTTTTCCATCGCCGGCATTGCCACGCCGTCGTTCTGGCTTGGCATCATGATTATTCTGGGCCTTTTGATCGTCAGCCAGCAACTGTTTGGCGAACCCTGGATGATGCCCATTCAATTTGTTCCCATATGGGAGGACCCGCTGGCCAACTTATCCCAAACCATTTGGCCAGCCGTGGCGGTGGGCTATCGCTATGCGGCGGTGGTTGTACGCATGACCCGCTCAGCCATGCTGGAGGTTCTGCGCGAAGATTATGTGCGCACGGCACGGGCCAAGGGCCTGTTTGAAAAAATCATCGTCAACCAGCATGCCTTGAAGAACGCACTGCTGCCGGTGGTTACCCTTGTAGGGATCGAATTCGCATTCCTGATTGGCGGCCTGGTGGTGACGGAGCAGGTCTTCAACCTCAATGGCCTGGGGAAACTATTTGTCGACGCCGTTTTGGACCATGATTTCACCTTGACCCAATCCTTGGTGATGATGGTCGTGACGGTCTTCGTTGTCGTCAATCTGCTGGTGGATCTGATCTATGCCTGGATCGATCCTCGCATTCACTATACTTGATCATCATTAATTCGGGCAATTCGAGGTCGGAACATGGCTGTCAATGAAACATACATTGAAATTCAAGATGAGGTGCTTGCGGAGCGGACATGGGGCAGCGTCGCCAAAGACCTGATCCGCCGCCAGCCACTTGGCGCCGCCGGCGGCCTGGTGGTCATCCTGATGATTTCCGCTGCGGTCTTTTCCAACCAAATCGATATGTACGACCCGGAAGTCAATGATTTCGGCGCCATGTTGCAGGCGCCCAGTTGGGATCATTTGTTCGGCACCGACGAGTTTGGCCGCGATATTTATTCCCGTATCGTCCATGGTGCCCGTACCGCAATGCTGGTCGGCTTCACCGCCGCCATTCTTGGCTCCACCATCGGTTTGTTGATCGGTGTGACCTCCGCCTACTTCGGCGGCTGGGTGGATATCATCATACAGCGCGTCGTTGACATCCTAATCGCCTTTCCCAGCATTATTCTGGCCCTGGCGATCGTGATCATTCTGGGTCGCGGGGTGGGGCCGGTGATTGTCGCCATTACCATTCCATTGATCCCGAACTGCGCCCGGGTGGTACGCTCATCCGCCCTGGCGGTCCGTGAAATTCCCTACGTTGATGCGGCACGGGCCATGGGTTATGGCCATGTCCGCATTGTTCTGCGCTATATATCGCCAAATATCATGGCGCCCTATCTGATCATGCTGACCACTTTTCTGGGCCAGGCGATCCTGGCAGAGGCATCCCTCAGCTATCTCGGCCTTGGGGTGCAGGAACCAACCCCGGCCTGGGGCCTGATGCTGAAAAGCGGCGCGGAAGAATATGCCGAAAGCGCGCCCTGGGCGGTGATTTTCCCGGGCGTGGCAATTTCGCTGGCGGTGTTCGGTTTCAACCTGTTTGGCGATGCCCTGCGTGATGTATTGGATCCGAAACTCCGGGATCGGTAAATTGCCATACCTATCCATGTAGCGTTCGCCCGGAGCCTTATTTGACACCGCGCTGGTTGTTATCCCTTGCCGTTTTGACCATGCTGGTGCAGCAATCGCTGTCCTTCATGGCGACCATGGTCTTGCCCGTGGCCGCCCCGGCAATAGCCGAAGCCCTTGATCTGTCGCCCGCCCTGGTCGGCGCCTATTCGGTATTTTTGTATTCCATCGCCATCTTTTCGGCCCTGGGCTGCGGCGCATTCATCCAGCGCTATGGCCCCATGCGGGTCAGTCAGGGCGCCCTGATCATCATGGGTTTGGGGTTATTTCTGGCCACGGCGGCGACATTGCCGATGTTTGTGCTCTCCGCCATCATTGTTGGCGGATCCGGCGCTATTTCCACGCCGGCCTCCTCCGATCTGCTGGCCCGCTATGCCCCACCCCGCCACGCGCCGGTGATTTTCGCCATCAAACAGACCGGCGTACCCCTGGGCGGCATACTGGCCGGTATTCTGGTGCCGATATTCGTCCTCGCGTTCGACTGGCGCGGCGCCTTCATAGCCTCGGGCCTGATGTGCATTGTCGCGGCATTCGCTTTGCAGCCCATGCGGGACCGCTTTGATGGGGAGCGTCAAAGTGATCGATCCCTGATGCCGACAACGGAAATCCTGCGAACCCTGCGGCTCGTAATACGCCGGCCCGAAACTCGGAAAATCAGCTTCGCCATGTTCACCTTCGTTGGCGCCCAGGCGATCTTCGCGGCATTTTTCGTGCTATTTCTGGTCGAGGGCCTGGACTATGAGCTGACGCTGGCGGGCCGGGTTTTCGCCATCAGTCAGGTCGTCGCGGTGGTGGCCCGCATCCTTTGGGGCTGGCTGGCATCCACAATTATTGCACCGCGCCTAATGCTGGCACTGCTGGGTCTGGGCATCTCTGTCACGGGCGTCCTGACCGGGTTGATCACCGATGACTGGTCCATTCCCCTGGTCGGTTTCGCTGCCTGCGCCTTCGCCGCCACCGCCGTCAGCTGGCATGGCGTGCTGCTGGCCGAGGTCGCGCGCCTGGCGCCCCCCGGTCAGGTTGGCAGCCTGACGGGCGGCGTGCTGTCATTGGGCTACATCGCCATGATGGCCTATCCGGCCGTCTATGGCGTCATGCTGGCCGGGGATGGGGATTTCGGCTATGGCTTCATATTGGCCGGGTTACCGGCCTTGATCGCCGGCTGTTTGCTGTTGCGCCGCCGGCCCCGTCACGCCACCCTGCACCCCACCCTAGACGAGGAAAACACCGATGACTGAACGCACATTGTTGGGCATGTTGACGCCATCGTCGAACACGGTGCTGGAGCCGACCACCACGGCCATGCTGCATGACCTGGATGGCGTCACGGCCCATTTCAGCCGCTTTAAGGTGACGGAAATAACCCTATCGGAACATGGCCTGGCGCAGTTCGATCATGACCGCTTCCTAGCCGCCGCCGACCTGCTGGCGGATGCCAAATGCCAAGCCATTGCCTGGAACGGCACCTCCGCCGGCTGGCTTGGTTTTGCCAACGACGAGGCGCTTTGCGCCCGCATCACAGAGAGCACCGGGGCGCCTGCGACGACCTCGATCCTGGCCAACAATGATTTATTTCGTCGCCACGGCGTCCGGAAATTCGGTTTGGTGACGCCCTATACCGACGACGTTCAGGCCCGCATTCTGGAAATTTACCGCGCGGGTGGCTTTGAGTGCGTGTCCGAGCGGCATTTAGGTATCAGCGATAATTTTTCCTTTTCGGAGATTACCGAAGCCCAGGTAGAGGCCAAGTGCCGTGAAGTCGCGGCCGAGGGGGCCGAAGCGATCTCCATCATCTGCACAAATATGCGCGGCGCCGCCCTAGCCGAACGTTTGGAGGCCGAACTGGACGTTACGATATACGACAGCATTTCCGTCGTGGTTCTGCGGGCGCTGGAACTGGCCGGCCTGGACGCCGCCCGCGTACGAGGCTGGGGTCGAATCTTCGCGCTTTGACGGCGTTGATCCAACGCAAGGACAGGAACCGCCAAGTCCGTAAAATATACTCCAATTTCCTTTTGAGGTCGGGAGTGAACGGTCATGAGCTACGAAGAACCCAGTTGCGCCTACTGCCCCGATAATGTCCAGGCATGCCGCCAGGGCGAGGGCGATGAGCGCGGGCCCGGCTATTGCCCATCGAAAGTCATGGCCGACGAACTGGACGCCGCCGTCGCCCTTTACGATGACCCGGAAATCCGCAAGGTCGCTCAGGAATCGGGCCGGGTGGAGGCGGAGGGCTATTGCCAGTGGACCAGGGTTGAGGAGATCTGCCAGTTCGCCAAGAAAATGGGCTACACGAAAATCGGCATCGCGACCTGCATCAGCTTCGTCGATCTGGCCAAAACCTTGAGCGGTATTCTAGAGAGCCACGGCTTCGAGGTCGCCTCCGTCGCCTGCAAACATGGCGGCGTTGCGAAAGAAGACGTGGGACTTGACGACAGCGAGAAGATCCGCCCCGGCAACTATGAAGCCATGTGCAACCCGGTCAGCCAGGCCCAGCTGCTGAACGCCTCGGGCTGCCAATTCAATGTGGTATTGGGCCTATGTGTGGGCCACGACAGCCTGTTCTTCAAACATTCGGAAGGTTTGGCCACCACCTTGGTCGCCAAGGACCGGGTGCTGGCCCATAACCCTATCGGCGCCCTGCAATTGGCGGATACATATTTCAGCCGTGTCTGGGGCCCTGATCGCCCGGAAAAACCACCGAAACTTCCAGCCTCGGGTCGGAAAACCTAGCTCGTTTCACCCAGTGATTTCGAGGCGATCTCGAACACATCCGGCGACAAACCATCCGTCGCCAGGATGCGGGACAATTCCGCCCGCATCAACGCCGCCCGGTCATCATCGTAGCGGCGCCAGCGGCCAAGCTGGGTCGCCATGCGCGCCGCGATCTGGGGATTGATCGGGTCGAGTTGCAGGACACGGTCGGCCAGAAAGCGATAACCGCTGCCGTCAGGGGCATGAAAGCGATAAGGATTAGCGGCGCAAAAGGCCGAGATCAGGGCCCGCACCTTGTTGGGCTGGGTGATGGAAAAGACCGGATGCGCCATCAATTCGATCACCCGGGGCAGGGTATCCGGCCGGCTGGAAGCCGCCTGTAGGGACAACCATTTATCGATCACCACCGCATCACCCTTGAATTCATCGTGGAAGGCCGCCAAAGCCTCGGCTCGCTCTTCGCCGTCCGGTTCATCGCCGTCCCTGTCATTCAGGGCGAACAGCGCGGCCATGCGGTCGGTCATATTATCCGCATCCCGGAACTGCCGCCCCGCCAAAGATCGGCAGCGTTCATCATCAAGGGTGGAAAGATAGGACAGGGCAAGGTTCTTCAGGGCCCGCCGTCCCGCCGATGCCGCATCGGGCGAGAACGGTGCGTTGGAGCGGTTTCCGTCATAGACCGACAGAAGTTGATCCCGCAGTGTTAGGGCGATTGCCTGGCGCATCTGCTCCCGCGCCAGATGGATGGAGGTTGGATCGGCAGTCTCGGCCTGTTCGGCCAGGAAATGTTCACTGGGTAGTTGGCAGGCCAGGGCAACGAAAGCCGGATCCAGCTCTTCATCGGCCAGAGTATGACCGAGAGCGGCAATAAATCCCTGGTCCAACGATAACTCGCCGCCGGCAGCGATCACCGCCGCCATTTCGCCCAGCAAGGCGGTCGCATACTGCTGCCCGGCCTCCCACCGGTTGAACGGATCACTGTCATGGGCCATGAGGAACCCGGGTCCCGTGTCGTCCAATTCCTGCTGCACCCGGATCGGCGCGGAAAAGCCACGGTTGATCGAGGGCACGGGGGCCGCCGTCACGCCTTCGAAGCGCACCACCGTATCGCTGTCGGTCAGTTCCACCACCTTTGTCGTCGCGCCTTGGCCATCCAGCGGCAGATCCCGCCCGGCGCCATCCAGCAAGCCAACCGCCACGGGAATGCGCATGGGCTGCTTGGCCACGCCATCGGGCGTCGCGGGGAGGTTCTGGCTCAGGCTCAGCTCATAGACTTGCGCATCGGCATCATAGGCGCCCGAAACATGGACTTCCGGGGTACCGGCCTGGCTGTACCACAGTTTGAACTGTTCCAGATCAGCACCGTTGGCATCCGCCATGGCGGCCAGAAAATCGTCGCAGGTCACCGCCTGGCCGTCGTGGCGCTGGAAATAAAGATCCATACCCTTGCGGAAGCCGCCCTCCCCCAACAGGGTCTGATACATGCCAATCACCTCGGCGCCCTTTTCATAGACGGTGGCGGTATAAAAGTTATTGATCTCGATATAGCTGGCCGGGCGCACGGGATGCGCCAGAGGGCCCGCGTCTTCGGCGAATTGGGCCGCGCGCAGGGTGCGGACATCCTTGATGCGCTGCACCGGCGCGGACCGCATATCGGCGGAAAACTGTTGGTCGCGAAAGACCGTCAAGCCCTCTTTCAAACTCAACTGAAACCAATCGCGGCAGGTCACCCGGTTGCCCGTCCAGTTGTGGAAATATTCGTGGGCCACGATCGCCTCGATATTGGCGTAGTCGTCATCGGTCGCGGTTTGTGGATTAGCCAGAACGTATTTCGCGTTGAAGACGTTCAGGCTCTTGTTCTCCATGGCGCCCATGTTGAAATCGTTGATAGCGACGATGTTGAACAGATCCAGATCGTATTCCAGACCATATTTCTCCTCATCCCAGCGCATGGAGCGGATCAGCGCATCCATGGCATAGGCGCAACGGTCTTCGTTGCCGGGATCGGTATATATGCGCAATTGCACATTGCGGCCCGACTGTGTGGTGAAGTGATCTTCCAGCCAGCGCAGATCGCCGGCGACCAGGGCGAACAGATAGGATGGTTTGGGAAACGGGTCATCCCAAACGGCGAAGTGCCGACCGTCGGGCAGATCGCCGGCGTCCAGCAAATTGCCATTGCAAAGCAGGATCGGGCAGACCGCCTTTTCGGCCCGCATGGTGACGCGGTATGTGGTCATCACGTCCGGGCGGTCGGGAAAATATGTAATACGGCGAAAACCCTGGGCTTCGCACTGGGTGCAGAAGATCCCGCTTGATTGATACAAGCCTTCCAATTTGGTGTTCGCAGCCGGCGCGATCCGGGTCACCACGGACAATTCAAATGCATCCGGCAGATCTGTCAGGCTCAACCCAGCAGCATCCAGATCATAGTCAGCTGCGGCCAGGACGGTGCCGTCAAGGGACAGGGAAACCAGCTCCATATCCTCGCCATCCAGGCGCAGATCGGCGTTGTCCGCACCGTTGTCCGCGCCATGGTCGGGATTGCGGCGGAAGGTCGCGCGGGCCAGAACAGTGGTGTCATGGGGCTGTAAATCGAATTCTAACTCGACCCGTTCAACCAAAAAGGCCGGGGGTTGATATTCGTGCAAATGGATCGTTTGTGGTGTGTCTGTCATCATCCCTCTGCTTGCCCGGCCAGGGCACCCCAAGTCAAGCGCAAAGGGCTGAAAATGGCCCCCTATTAACGACTTGGTCACTATATCCATTAATAATTCAGCGGCTGAACTTGACCATGGGAGGGCCACATGGCCGTCAACGATTTCGCGCCGTATATGGATATTTTCGAGGGGATGGAGCCGTTTTCCGGCTATGTGGAAAAGGGCTTTCTGATCGATTTCGTCGGTCAGCGAACCGATGCGAATTTCCGCACCATTTGGGGGGTCGATCCGGAGACCTCGGGCGGCCGCGACATGCAGACGAAATTACCCGATCTGTCAGGGGGCGAGGCCTGGTTTGAATACTTCAATTGGGTCGCGGCGGCCAAGGAAGCGCGCGGCTCCTACGTCATGATGACCTTGGGGTCTTGTTATGGCGGCCAGGCCGTTGGCAGTTATCTGGCGCTGCAGGCCCTTAACCCCATGCCGTCGATGCTGGTGGCGGTGGACGGCGTGCCCGAGAACATGGAAATGACCCGCAAACAGTTTCGTGACAACGGCATCAACCCCGACGAACATTGGATGATAGAGGCGGCCATGAGCGGCGATAACAAGCCCGTGCTGTTTCCCATCGGGGCGCCGGGTTCGGGCACGCAAAACTGTATCGTCACCAACAGCGGCGCCAACCGAATGGCAATCCTGGATCTGGCCAAAAAGGCCGGCGCCACCGAGCGCCTGGCGCAAAGCCTTTTGATGCGCAACAGCACCGACCTGACCATCGATCTGGCGCCGGGCACGGAATATGATTTTTCGGGCGAGATAACTTTCGTAAGCGCGGTCACATTGAACGATCTGCTCGCCCCCTTCCCCAGGGTCGATTTTGTGGAAGCCGACCTGCAACAATCCGAGAAAGTGGTGTTCCCGCCTGCCATGGATGCCTTGACCAAAAAGGTTCGCCGGGTTCTTTTGGGCACCCACGGCCGCGACACCCACGACCGCATGGAACGGCTGTTTCAAGACCACGGCTGGGACATTCTGTTCAGCTATCCGCCGGAACAAACCTACGAAACGCCTTACGCCACATTCGATATGAACGACGGCGTCATCACGGCCGTAAACCCGGCCGTCGCCTACAGCAGCTAGGCGTTGCTCTTGGCCGGCGGTTCGGAAAATTCAGGCGGGGATTGAGCAAGTGCCGGTTAACGACTTTACACCGTATTTGAATAGCTTCGACGGTTTGGCGCCCTTTGATGGCTATGTGGAAAAGGGCTTTCTGGTTGACTTCATTGGTCAATTGACGGACGCCAAATTCCGCGACGCGTGGGGCGTCGATCCTGAAACGGTTGGCGACAATCACGCTCATACCAAGTGGCCCAGCCTGTCGGATGGTGAACTTTGGTTTGAAACATTCAATTGGTTTGCGGCGGCGCGGGAAGCGCGCGGGTCCTACACCATGATGACCCTGGGTTCATGTTACGGCGGCCAGGCGGTGGGCAGCTATTTGGCCCTGCAGGCCCTGAACCCCATGCCGGCGATGCTGGTGGCCGTGGACGGCATACCGCAGAATATGGTTAGGACGCGTGGGCAGCTCCGCAACAATGGCATCAACCCGGACGAACATTGGATGATAGAGGCTGCCATGAGCGGCGATAACAGTCCGGTCCTCTTTCCCATTGGGGCGCCAGGATTGGGTGCGCAAAGCTGCACCCAGTGCAACAGTCCCGCGGCGCGCATGACGATCCTGGATATGGCCAAGCAAAACGGTACCGTGGAACATTTGGCGCAAAGCCTGCTGCTGCGCAACAGCACCGGCCTGACCGTGAATTTGGAGGAAGGTACGGAATTGGAGGCACCGGCGGAAATCGCCTTTGTCTCCGCCTTGACCTTGAACGACCTGCTGGCGC
This sequence comes from Rhodospirillaceae bacterium, assembly GCA_018667855.1. Lineage (GTDB taxonomy): Bacteria > Pseudomonadota > Alphaproteobacteria. The sequence goes on along the minus strand of JABIRL010000221.1, from coordinate 7,806 downwards.
CCTTCGCCCGCGTCGATTATGTGGAAGCAGATTTGCAGGAATCGGAAGGCTTGGTTTTTCCCCCCGCCATGGATCAGCTCACCAAAAAAGTGCGACGGGTGCATTTGGGCACCCACAGCGACCTGACCCACGAAGTATTGGAAGGTCAGTTCCGCGAGCGGGGCTGGGACATATTATTCAGCTATCTGCCACGACGAACGTACGAAACCCCCCATGCCACGTTCGAGATGCTCGACGGCGTCATCACCGCCGTCAATCCGGCCCTGGCTTACGCTTAAGGCAATCGATCCAGCGACAAGATTATTGATCCAGGCGGCGCGACCGCCATGGGATCATCCACGATCAACGTTGAAGATTTCCCGCCGCAGCAATCCATCCTCGAGGGCAGCCAGCTTAAGGCGGTGACCGGCCCAGCGCTCGGCCAGCGCCATCTCGCCAAACAGCACCGCCATGGCCTCACTCTCGTGCTCTTCCTCCCTGATCAGGCGGCGGATGGTTTCCGCGAAATTCTCGGTTACATCGATCTGCCCGGCAATGCGCCACCCTGTTCGGTTCAACAAAGTCGGATAATCCGCCTCTGCCTCGACGCAGGGCGGGCCGGCATCTTCGGCGCGATCATATGCGGCGCCGGACAGGTTGGGGGCGATATATATAACGCTGAAGACCATGCGACCGTTGGGACCAAGCACCCGGGCGCAGGATTGTAGGGCACCGGCTTTGTCCGACAGGCAGCACAAGACATCGGAATGGCTGATGGCCTCGAAACTGTCATCGGCAAATGGCAATGCCGTACCATCCGCAACAGAGAACCAGCAATTACCGGGCGGGCGGTCACTGGCGGCGCGCGCCGCCGCGATCCGCAAACCCGTCAGGGGCAAGTCCGTCAACACGGCATCGCAGCCCGTTGCCGCGGCCCAGTACAACGCCGGCCAGCCGGATCCGGACCCCAGATCCAAAATACGCAGGCCCGGCCGCAACTCCAAAAGGCCAGCGATCCGGTCGGCCTCGTCACGTGTGGTCCAGGATGTGCCGCCATAGTCGCAGCCCCAGACCCGGCGCTCGACCCTATGCATCACCGGGCTTTGATGACGCTCATAGCTCGATGCGAAACGTTCGGTCTGGGCCTGCTCTTGCGGGGAAGGACTCATGTTCTAAGACGCAGTCAACGTGTCACCATCTTCAGGGCATCCTCGGCGAATTTCTTGTCTTTTTCTTCCTGGCTCCCTTCCGGCTTCTTTTCCCGGAATGGTATCTTGGTGCCCTTTTGGCAGGCGGGCCGGGCGGCCAGGCGATCCATCCAGGCCTGCAGGTTTGGCAAACCCTCGACCTCCACACCGGACCATTTATGGGTTCTGACCCAGCACCAGTTGGCGATATCGGCGATGGAATAGTCGCCGGCCAGGTATTCCTTGCCATCCAGGCCCCGCTCCAGCACCTCAAACAGGCGCCGGGTTTCTTTTTGATAACGGTCGATGGCCGGTTGGATTTTCTCCGGAAAATAGCGATGGAACACATTTGCCTGGCCCATCATGGGACCGATGCCGCCCATCTGAAACATCAGCCATTGCATGACCACGCTGCGGACCTTGACGTCCGTGGGCAACAGGCGACCGGTTTTTTCGGCCAGATAGACCATAATCGCGCCGGTCTCGAAGACCACGAAATTATCCGCCTCGCGGTCGACGATCACGGGGATGCGGCCGTTGGGGTTCATGGCCAAAAATTCTGCCGTTTTCTGGTCGCCGTCGGACAGACTGATGGCATGTACCTCGTAAGGAAGTTCCAACTCCTCCAACGTCACCGATGCCTTGTGGCCGTTTGGTGTCGAGCTGGTGTAAAGATCAATCATCTTGGTTTTCCCCAATTCGGTAAAATCCCGCCGCGGTGTCGTGAAACAGGGCCGTCTTGTCGTCGGCGCTGAAATCCGCCGCCACGATCTTAAAGGCATTCCACAGCGTGGTGTAGGCGCACGACGCCTTGTCCACGGGAAAATTGCTCTCGAACATGCAACGTTCCGGCCCAAAGGCTTCGATGCAATGCATCAGATAAGGTTTCCAATCCCCGGCCAGAACTTCCGAGGACGGCGGCTGATCCATTTTGTGATGGCCAAAGCCGGTTAATTTCATGGCCAGGCCGCCCAGCTTCACATGCACGTTCGGGCATTGCGCCAGGTTGCTCATATCCCGGGCCCAGGCGGAAAATATTTCGTCGCGCCGGCCGGCGTATGGCCCGATCCCCAAGGGTCCACCCACATGATCAAGTACAATCGGCGTTTCCGGAAAGGCCTGCGCCAAATCAATCAACTGCGGGATCTGGGGATGATAGATCCAGGAATCATAACTTAAGCCCAAGGGCGCCAATTGCGCGAAACCTTCACGAAATGTCTGATCAGAAAACACGTCGCCGTTCGGATTGGTGCTATCGGCGCCAAGAATGCCGCTATCGGGGTCATGGGCGGTGGCATGGCGAATACCCCGGAAACGCCCGCCGCCCGCCGCGATCTCGGCCACAAGCACATCCCTGACGGCCCCGCCCAGACGCAGATCGGCAAAGCCGACGATGGCGGCGGCGATTTGGGTTTTGCCGTACAGGCCCGAGGCGCTCATGGCCGCCATGCCGGTGACGAATTCGATCTCCCCCACCGGTTTCATGGCCTCTTCACCCTTGGCCCGGTAAAACGCTTCGCACTCGAGGAACACCGTGCTGACCACATTGTGGCCGCCGCCGATATCTGCCAGGAAATCATCCAGCAGATAGCGGTATACATATGTCGGCCGGTGGTCCCACAGATGATGGTGCGGGTCGCAAATGGCCAGCTCCGGCTCCAGCGCCGTTTCCACCCGTTGGCTTAGCCAGTCGGTCAGTTCGGTCATTTCAGCCCTCGTACAAATTGCGCCCGGCCACCAGGGCGCGGATCTTGCCGTCCGCCACGTTGCGGGGCAGCATCCAGAAACCGCAATCGGGGTGGATATATTTCACCCGTCCAGGGCCGAGCAGCTCCTCGGCCCGTTCGATTTGCCGCGCGATGGCGTCGGCGCCTTCGATATCCGTGCGCTTGATATCAACCACGCCCATTCCCATGCCGATTTCGGGCCGCAATTCCTTGAATGCGGCCAGTTCCTCAACCGGGCGGTGGGCATTTTCCATGACGATGTGATCCACATGCAGGGCGTTGAGGTAACCCAGCAGCTTGTCCCAACTGCCCGACTGAATGGTCTGGCCGCCGTAGTTGCCGAAACACAAATGCACCGCCGCGATGCCCTGCACCGCATCCAGCACCTTGTTGATGGAGGCCGCGGCCCATTCCCATTCGCCCGGGTGGCCGGGCAGATTGGCCTCGTCCAACTGCACCACATCCGCCTGGCAGTGGTGCACCTGTTCGGCCAGGGCATCGGCGATAGCATCGGCCACCGCAACCACGTCGCCATAGTGATGATCGACCACGGTCTTGGCCAGCATGTGCGGACCGGTCAGGGTGAACTTCAACGGCCTGGTGGTCAGTGCCTTGGCCGTCTCGCAGGCGCCGGGCAGATCCAGGCTGCCGCCATTGATGGGGCCATCCACCACCGCCGGCGGGCGGCGGCGAAAGCCCATGCCTTCCTGGCCGCGGTAGTCCAGCAGTTCCGTGAAGTTGATTTCGGTCCGAATGCCGCCCATGGGACGGACGAAGTATTCGATCATGCCGTTGGTTTCGGGATGATTGACGTCGAAACGGTACATCTCCCCATCGCAGACCAGATCGATCCCGGCCTGCTCCTGGGTATGCAGGACGACGCGGGTTGCATCCGTCAATGCCTGTTCCGAGGGCGCCGCTGCCAGCCACGCCGGCACGGGGTAGGAGCCGACAACGGTGGTCTTTATTTGATGTGTCATGATTATCCTTATCCGCGATCAACTAAGCCAGGCCATAATGCCAGCGCGCCCTTGGCGGCCAGGGAGCGGCCCAGACCCTCGGCCCAATAGGTCTCGGAACCGAATTCGGCCCGCCAGGACCACAGACGCCGGGTGGCAAAATGCAATGTGTGTTCATAGGTGAAACCCATGGCGCCATGCGCCTGATGGGTGATGCCGGCCACGATGGAGGCTGCTTCCGAGGCGCGAATTTTCGCCACCGCCAATTCGAAGCCGGCATCGCCACCCTGGGACTGCCTGGCGCGATCCGCGGCACGGGAACCCGCCTCCACCGCCGCGCCGGCCGCCGCGACCTCGCCGGCCATGCGGGCAAGTTCTTGCTGTACGGCCTGGAATTTACCGATGGGTTTACCGAACTGGGTGCGGTCGTTGGCATATTGCACGGTTTGTTCAAGCACGGATTCCAAGGCACCGGCGATTTGCGAGGCCCGCGCCAACGCGCCGAAGGCAAACAGGTGATCGGGATCGACCGCCCCGGACAAAGCGCCGGCCGCCAACGCCGCACCGTCAAAGCGCAGGCTGTCACGCGGCTCGGACGCGATATTGCGATCCTCCTGCTCCACGCTCCAGGCCGCCCTGGGCACCAGGGCCACATAGGCCTCGCCATCACAATGGCCGAAGGCGGCGATATGTTCGACAACGCGTCCCCACGGCACCCGCGTGGCGGTCCCCGTAACCCGGTAGCCGTCGCCATCCCGTTGGATGGTCAGGGCCTCATCGGCGCGCACGGGCGCGATGGATATCATACTTAGCGGCATATCCAGACCGGCGGCGGACAACAGCCAGCCGGCCAGAACGCTTTCCACCAGGGGAACCGGCGCATAATATTTGCCGGCCGCGCGGATCACCACCTCCGCCTCGTCCCAACCACCACCGACGCCACCCCGGTCTTCGGGCACCAGCACGGACGGCAGGCCGTTCTCCTCGATCGAGGCCCACAGTTTATCCTGCGGGGCGCCGGCTTCGGCGCTTTCCAGATCGTTCTTGCCGACCCGGTCGGCCAGCAGGCGGTTGACCTGGTCGCCCAGGATCGTCCGCAGTTCGCTATCGCCACTCATCGCAGGCCCAGCCCCCGGGCAATGATGCCCCGAATAATCTCGCGGGTGCCACCGCGCAGGGAAAAGGAAGGCGCGGCCTGGGTTGTGTAGGCCAAGGCCTGCCCGAAATCATCGCCCTGGTCCGGGCTCGGCTCCCGCTCCAATGTCTGATGCGCGATCACGGGGATGGATTGTTCGAACAAGGTGCCCAATTCCTTGACCACGGAGCCATCGAGTGCCGGGTCCTCACCTGCCTGCAGCTTTGCCGCCACGGATATGGACATGCTGCGCAACGTCGCCAGATGCGCCACCAGCCGCCCCACGGCAGTCGCCCCCGCCGCGGTGGTATCCTTGGACACTTCGTTCAACATTTCGAAAATCAGCTGATAGGAGGACATATACCGCTCGGGCCCCGAGCGCTCAAACGCCAGTTCCGCCATCACCTGGGACCAACCCTCTCCCTCGACACCGACCAGGTTGGCATCCGGCACAAAGGCGTCCTCGAATACGCATTCGTTGAAATGTTCCTCGCCCGCCAGGTTCTTGATGGGTCGGATGGAGATGCCATCAGTGTTGCGCAGATCAATCAAAATCTGCGACATGCCGTCATGTTTTCGCTCGGCCTCGGGGTCCGTGCGCACCAGGGCGATCATGTAATGCACCAGATGCGCGCCGGAGGTCCAAACCTTGGTACCGTTGATCAGCCAGCCGCCCTCGGTGCGGGTCGCCCGCGTACGGATCGAGGCCAGATCGGAGCCCGAATCCGGCTCGCTCATACCAATACAGAAAAATGCCTCCCCCCTGGCAATGGCGGGCACGATCCGTTGTTTCAGCTCTTCCGTCCCGAAATTCAGGATCAACGGCCCGCTTTGGCGATCCGCGATCCAGTGGGCCGAGACCGGCGCGCCGGCCGCCAGCATCTCCTCCAGCATCACATAACGTTCAAAGGCCGTGCGGCCATGGCCGCCGTATTCCTTTGGATAGGTCAGGCCCAGAAAGCCCGCCTGGCCCATTTTTTCGCTGAATTCGGCATCATAGCCGGCCCAGGACCGGGCCCGCATGGCGGATGGATAATCGGCCAGGTTGTCATTCAAAAATTCCCGCACCTCGGCCCGCATGGCGGCGGTTTCGGGTGGCAGTTCGGCAGGTTCAAAACGGAAGGAATGCATGTTCACTCGCATTTCGGATTACAATCATCGCCAAACTAACAGCCGAAGCAGCGAGGTCAAATGGCTGAGTACAAACATATCGCCTTACATGTCGAAAACCGGGTTGGCTGGGTCGATTTCGACCGCCCGCCCATCAACGCCATGCACCCGGACATGGTGCGGGAAATCCATCAAGGGGTGCGGCAATACCACGACGATGAGCAAGTCCGGGTCATTGTACTGGGCAGCGCCATGGCGCGGTTCTTTTCTACCGGCGCCGATATCGCCGTATTCAAGACCATGAGCCGGGATGAGTTGGTGGACTGGGCCGACATGGCCCACGACCTGGTGCGAACCCTGCGCCAATCGGACAAACCTTTGTTGGCGGCGATTGGCGGCACCGCCGTCGGCAGCGGGTTGGAAATGACTTTGCATTGCGACCTGCGCTTCGCCGCCACGGATGCGAGGTTCGGGCAGCCGGAAATCAATATCAACTATATCCCGCCCGTGGGCGCCACCCAGGCCCTGGCCCGCCTGATCGGCCGGCCGCGAGCCATCCGTCTGCTTTACGACGGCGAAATGTTCTCGGCCCAGGAAGCCCACGACATGGGCCTGGTGGATACTTTGTTGGCGCCGGATGAATTGCGCCGCGAGGTCCAGGCCTACGGCGAAAGTCTGGCCGCCAAACCACCCGAAGCGCTGGCGGCGATCCGGCAAACCGTGACCCTGGGCGGATCAATGAGTTTCGACGAGGGGTTGGCTTTGGAACGCGAGCACATCGTTCGCCTGGCGGAATCGGAAAATCTCCGCGAAGGACTGGCCGCGTTCCTAGAGAAACGACCGCCGCAATGGCAGGGATAGACGGCGGCTTCGGAATTGTCGGATCCGATTTGCGCCCGCGTATTGCCAAATCAACCGCGATCGCGTGACTTCTTGAACCAGGAATCCTCGTCAGTGAAGCGCGCGGCGTTCCAGCTGAGCGCAGCTTTCAGCCCATCTTTTTCACGGATATTGTTGAATTCCTCGATCTCGGGCGAGGAGTCCGTGCTGGACAGGGCAATGGCCTCAAGCTCCATGGACCGCTCCACGACCTGACGCACACCCATCAGCTCGTAGGACATGTTGATGAGTTTTTTGTTGTATTCGACGGTCGCGGCGGGAAGTTTTGCGATGGTCAGCGCCTGACGCTCCACCGCTGCATCAAGTTCCTCCAGCGGCACAACCTCGTTCACCAGATCCAGCCGCTTCGCTTCGTCCGCGTCGATCAGATTGCCGGTATAGAGCAGCTCGCGCGCTTTGGTCATGCCAATCACCCATGGCCACACAGCGGGAATATAAGGGCCGCCGGTGCGGATCTCCGGCGCACCGAATTTGGAATCTTCCGAGCAGATCCGCAGATCACAGAAGGTCGCGGTGGCGAGCCCTCCCGCGATGCAGAACCCATGGATCTGGGCAATGATGGGTTTCGGGTTGTTCCAGAACACATCCCACCACGCCGAACCGCTGAATGTCTTGCCCTTGAGAAATCGAGCCCGCCGTTCGACCGCATTGATCTTGCTTGAGGTCGTTATGTCGAAACCAGCGCTGAATGCGCGCCCCGCCGCCTTCAGAACGATTACCCGGATCTCTTCGTCCTGCCAACCTGCGTCTTCCAGGGCCTCCCGAACTTCGAGCTGCAAATCCTCGGATAGGGCATTCAGCTTGTCCGG
>JABIRL010000226.1 GCA_018667855.1 Rhodospirillaceae bacterium | reverse complement strand
TGACTGCCGTTGGTTGTCAGCGTTAGCTCCTCCAGTGCGCCCGTTTCCAAATGCCGGCCCAGGTTGCGGAAGAGCGACATGATATTGCGCCGGACCAGCGGTTCGCCGCCGGTGATGCGGAGCTTCTTGACCCCCTTGCGGACAAAGGCGGAACACAGCCGATCCAATTCCTCAAGGGATAGGACATCCGTCTTTGGCAGGAAAGTCATGTCTTCGGACATGCAATAATGGCAGCGGAAATCACAGCGATCTGTCACCGAGATGCGCAGATAGCTTACATGGCGTCCGAAGGGGTCGATCATTTCCGTCACGTTTTTGTCCTCACACTGTCGCCCGGGGACACGTCGGCCACCGGACCCTTCATATTTAGACATTTGACCGCTGCTTGTCGTCCTCAAAATTCTGCGGGCTTTGTCGGTTTCAACTATCGTCGTTGACATCCAGGCCTTTGGACTTCATGTCGGCGACAGCTTGGGCGCGGAGTTCTTCGCGTTCCTGGAGATAGTCGTCCGTGGTGCGCGGCACCGGCACGGCGCCGTGCTGGAAGGGCTGCGGATCCTCTTCCATCATGGCGATTATGCGGCAATCTTCGCACATCTTGAGGCGGTTCAAGGCCTTATCGTCAGCGAACATGGTGTGGCCTTCCAGCTTTGAGACCATGTGCTCGATTGTCGACTTCGCACCGAAGGCCTTGCCGCAGCGGACGCATTCGAAGGGTTCTTCCGCCTTCACAACCTGATGGCTGCGCGCCGTTTCCAGGAAGCTGATTTGTGGCGTCAGGCTGATGACCTTCTCTGGGCAAGTGTTGCGGCAGAGCCCGCACTGTACGCAGCTCTGTTCGTTGAACGAGAGCTGAGGCATGTCCGGGTTGTCCTTCATGGCCCCCGTTGGACAGGCGCCGACACAGGCCAGGCAGAGTGTGCAGCCTTCTACATTCACCTGGACGGCGCCAAAGGGCGCGCCGTCGGGGAGCGCCAGGACATCCACGGCGTTGGGTGCCGCCACGTGCAAGGCTTGCAAAGCTTGGTTCATGACCGAACGCTTGCGGCCCATGGCCAGGAACCCGGCCGCCGGCATGCCGGGCCTGACATCTAGGTCATAAAGTGTGGTCTCGACCACGTCCGGATCGACGGCGTCGATGAGTTGAAGGCGGCCGGACCCATACCCGATGCCCTCAAGAATATGGTTTGCCAGGGAGATGCCAACGCGGACCTCGGCCAGTTCGTCGACCCTCGAGGGGCCGGCCAGGATACATGTGTGCTCGGCACCGTAGGCGCTGGCGACTAACAGCGTTTCGACCCCCATCAGGGTGACCTCATTGACCGCGAAGGGCAGAACGTTGGCGGGCAGCCCGCCACCGGCCCGCGCAATGGCCGAAATCATGTCCTCTCCCCAGGCGGTGTCGTGGATCAGCACAACTGGGTTGTTGCCGCCGGACAGCCGGTAGGTGGTTAGGACTTGGCGTAGCCGTTCGTGCAGCGCGTCGCCGGCTGGCATGGCGTATTTCGCCGCGCCGGTGGGGCAAATGCTCGCGCAGTTTCCGCAGCCCGCGCAGATATAGGGATCATAGGCGACCTTGTCGCCATCCGGCGTGATGGCACCGGTGGGACAGGCATCGAGGCATTTCGTACATCCGGTAATTTCATTGCGCGCGTGGGCGCATATGTCCGGGTCGTAATCCACGTAGCGGGGTTTCTCGAACTCGCCGACCATGTCGGTCATGGTCAATAGGGTTTCTGCTACCGCCGCCGGATTGCCCGGTTCGGGGTTGAAGTAACCGTCGCGCTTTTCAGGCGCGTTGAACAACGGTCTCGCGCCGCGAAGGTCCAGGATCAGGTCGCATTCGATAACCCCTGGTTGCCCGCCGCCGTAAAAATCCAGACCGTTTCGATGGGATGGCGAAGCCGGGGCGGATTCGGAGATATTCACTTCAAAGGCGCCAAGATATCCCGTGGCTCCGGTGACCTGGCCCCGAAAAACGGGGACATCCATCACCCTGGGCGCGA
>JABIRL010000058.1 GCA_018667855.1 Rhodospirillaceae bacterium | reverse complement strand
GGCCACATGGGCGGCAAGGTGCTGATCCCCACGCAACAGCACGTCGCCAATCTGAAGTCCGCGCGGCTGGCAGCCGATGTCATGGGCGTGCCGACAATCATTCTGGCCCGCACGGATGCGGACAGCGCCAAGCTGCTGACCTCGGATGTGGATCCCCGCGATCGTGATTTTATTTCCGGCGAACGCACGGCGGAAGGCTTTTACAAGCACAAGGACGGTGAAGGCGAAGGCATGCGGCGCAGCGTGGCCCGCGGTCTGGCCTATGCGCCCTACGCCGATCTGTTGTGGATGGAGACTTCAACCCCCAATCTGGAACAGGCCAAGACTTTCGCCGAGGCCATTCGCAAGGAATATCCCGATCAATTGCTCTCGTACAACTGCTCCCCCTCTTTCAATTGGGGCGCGGCCCTGGACAAGGATGACATCGCCAAGTTCCAACGCGAAATCGGCGCCATGGGCTACAAATATCAGTTCATCACCCTGGCCGGCTTCCACAGCCTGAACCATTCCATGTTCGAACTGGCCCAGGGCTACCGGGACCGGGGCATGGCGGCCTATTCGGAACTGCAGAATGCCGAGTTCGCCTCTGAAGCGACCGGCTACAGCGCCACGCGGCATCAGCGCGAAGTCGGTACCGGTTACTTTGATCTGGTCAACCAGACCATCATGGGCGGCACGTCGTCAACCACCGCCCTGACCGGCTCCACGGAATCGGCCCAATTCCAAGCTAACGGCGGCGTTCAGCCGGCGCAGGCAGCGGAGTAGTTTGGACCAGGCCTTCACAGTCCAGGTGTCTGAGTAATGAGTAGCGTACCCGGCCGGGTATCCCGCCCCCAAACGGGTCACCCGGCCAGTTAAAACAGATACCTAACCTTCGGGTCGCCACAATTGCCTCGGCATGTGGCGGCCCATTTTTTTGCCTGCAGACACGAATACCCTCCCCTTGATCGAACCGGTCCGGACGGTTAAGCATGGTGGTCATGAAAGCTCTATGCTGCCTTTTCATTCTGTCTTTGCTCGCCGCCAACCTGACGGCCTGCGACAGCGATCCCATATTGCGGGAGAAATATTCGGGGCAAGGCATTCTCGAACCCGAATATCTGCCCCAACCTGTTCGGCGGGACCAACTGGGCAATCCTATACTGCGAGAGAATACGCCGGATGGGGATGGATACTGGCAGCGCCTAATGAATTGGTAGGTGGTGCGTTAGGCGCCGCGGCCACAATGAAATTTCTTCGCGGGAGGCGAATACATTGAGCACGGTGGAACTGGAACGGCTGGTTGCGAATTTCCGGAAACTTGGGGAGGCGGGCGAGGTCAGCTTGGAAGAGCGGCGCGCCAGTTTAAGCTATCTCGAAAAGGCCCTGCCGGTGGCCGAAGATGCCCGGGTCGAGGTGGTGGATGCCGCCGGGGTGCCCGCCGAGTGGGTCCGTGCCCCCAGCGTGACCGACGACGACGACAAGGCATTATTGTATCTGCATGGCGGCGGCTATGCCTTTTGCGGACCGGGCACCCATCGTTTGCTCGCCTATAATTTATCCCAGGCCACGGGGATGTCCTGTCTGCTGCTGGACTATCGCCTGGCCCCGGAGCATCCCTTCCCGGCCGCGATTGAGGATGCGGCGGCCGCGTATGGGTGGTTGTTGGATAGAGGTTATCAGGCTGACCGCATGGCGGTTGCCGGTGATTCTGCCGGTGGCGGCCTGACCCTGGCGACCATGGCCCGACTGGGGCAAATGGGGCATCCCCTGCCCGGCGCCATTGCCTGTCTCTCTCCCTGGACCGATATGACCATGACCGGTGCCTCCATTCAGGGCAAGGCCGCGGCAGATCCGTTGGTCAAACACGACAGCCTGGAAAATTGTGCGCAATGGTATCTGGGTGATGGCGACCGAAGTGATACCCTGGCCTCGCCCCTGTTTGCTGATTTGTCCGGCCTGCCGCCGTTGCTGATCCAGGTCGGCAGCGAAGAGATCCTGCTTGACGATGCCGTGCGCCTGGCTGCGCGGGCCGAGCAGGCCGGCGTGACGGTCGACTATCAATGCTGGGAGCAGATGTTCCATGTTTGGCAGCTGTACGCCCCTATGCTGTCGGAGGCACGGGACGCCGTCGCCGCGATTGGCGATTTCCTCAATCAGCATGTCCCTTAGCGATCAGTCCATGCATCGCCGGCGAACAGTGGATAACTTGTATCTCGCTCCTTTCCCTTCAAATAGTTAGCGAGTCGAAACAGCTAATTAATATCCACAGCCAGGATTTTAACACTTTATTAAGGGCAGCATGGTTAACGTGATTCCGTTAAGCGTGAAAAGCGCCTTCAACGATAGGAAATCCGGCATGTTTTTTCGTCGAACAGAGGTCCGAGACGCCCCGACCGAGGGGGACATATTTCAGCGTCATGTAGCCTATGATCTGGTTGAAACGGCACGCATTCAGGCTGTGACCACAGGACCTGAAGGCATCAAGCATGTCCGCTTTCGGGTTTCCATGCCAGGGCTTGAAGATCAGGGCGACCAGCGCATCTTGGCGGCGGAAGTATTCTCCCAGCGGTACCAACCGGCCTGACCCGACGCCAACAACTCGCAGCAAATATTTCGCCGTGGACGTAACATACTCGTGCACGGCGTTTTCACGTCTAAGTGTCTTTCAATCGGCGTCAGGTTATAGTGGGATCGAATCTCCGTCATAGGGTCCCTGGTTCATGAACAAGCTGGCCGACAAGAACACTTTGCTTTCCAATCAACACCGGGAATTGGAACTACTACGCGCCCTGGAACGCAAGGCCCTGTGGTTGTCGAGTTGGATGATCCACAACGCCAATCATATTCGGCCCAATCGTGACGGCCTGAAGGTCGGCGGACATCAGGCCTCCTCCGCCTCGCTGACTACTTTGATGACGGCATTGTATTTCAACATTCTACAGCCCGCTGACCGGGTCGCCGTGAAGCCGCATGCGGGGCCGGTTTTTCATGCCATTCAGTATTTGCTGGGCCGCCAGAGCCGGCAGAAGCTGATCGATTTTCGGGCTTTGGGCGGGGCGCAATCATACCCTTCACGCACCAAGGACATGGACGAGGTTGATTTTTCCACCGGTTCCGTCGGTCTGGGCGTCGCCATGACAGCCTTCGCCGCCCTGGTGCAAGATTACGTCACCATGAAGGATTGGGGGAAGGATCGGGGTAAGGATTCGGGGCAAGACGATATCCCCACCGGCCGCATGGTCGCATTGATGGGCGATGCGGAGTTGGATGAAGGCAACGTTTTCGAGGCCATGCTGGAAGGCTGGAAGCACGATGTGCGCAATGCCTGGTGGATTGTCGATTATAACCGTCAAAGCCTGGATTCGGTGATCACGGACCGGCTGTTCGGCCGGGTGGACGATGTCTTCCGCACCACCGGCTGGCGCGTCATTACCTTGAAATATGGCACTATGCTGCAAGCCGCGTTCGAGACTTCGGACGGCGAGGCTCTCCGCCAATGGATCGATGACTGTCCAAACTCGCTCTACTCAGCCCTGACCTACAAGGGCGGGCCGGGCTGGCGGGAGCACCTGCGAAAGGACTTGGGCGATGTCTCCGGCCTGCGTCCCATCATCGAAGATTACGAAGACAGAGACCTGCATGAATTGATGACCAATCTGGCCGGCCACGACATGGCCTCGGTGCTGGATTGCTTTCAAAACATCGAGGGAGATGAGCCGACCTGCTTTATCGCCTACACGGTGAAGGGGAAGGAGTTACCCCTGGCCGGCCACAAGGACAACCACGCCGGTCTGATGAGCCCGGATCAAATGGCCGAATTCCAATCCCGTATGAATGTACCCGGCGGCGAGGAGTGGGAGCCTTTCGCCGGCCTGGATGTGGAGCCGGATGAATTGCGGGAATTTCTCGATCAAGTGCCCTTTGTTCAGGGGCCGCCGCGGCGCCGGCAGGCCGCCACTATCGCCGTTCCCGCCAGTCTGCCCAAGCCCGAGACCGAGAAACCAATTTCCACGCAAGACGCCTTTGGCCGGATATTGTTCGACATCGCGGCCGGCGATGATGAATTCGCCCGCCGTATCGTTACCACATCGCCGGACGTCACCGTCTCCACCAACCTGGGCGGTTGGGTCAATCGCCGGGGTATATTCGATCGCCACCAGCGGGAGGATATCTTTCGCGAGGAAAAAGTCGTCTCGGCCCAACGCTGGGCCATGCACCCGGAAGGCCAGCATATCGAACTGGGGATAGCCGAGAACAACCTGTTCCTGACGCTGGCCGCCTTGGGGCTGTCTTCTTCACTGTTTGGCGAACGGTTGTTACCCATTGGTACGCTGTACGATCCCTTTGTCAGCCGTGGCCTGGATGCCCTGAATTATGCTTGCTATCAGGATGCCCGCTTCATGCTAATAGGCACGCCGTCGGGCATCACACTGGCGCCCGAGGGTGGCGCCCATCAGTCCATCGGCACGCCCCTGATCGGCCTGTTTCAGGACGGCTTAAGCGCTTTCGAACCGGCCTTCGTGGATGAACTGGGCGAAATCATGCATTGGGGCTTTGGCCATATGCAGGATGAAGAGGACGGGGGCTCGGTCTATCTGCGCCTGACCACGCGGGCCCTGGAACAACCGGCACGGCAAATGAGCCCGGAATTGCGGCAGCAGATCATCGCCGGCGGCTATTGGCTGCACCCGCCCCAACCGGACGCGGAACTGGCCATCGTCTGTAGCGGCGCCGTCACGGCGGAAGCCATCGCTGCCCATGCGGACATTCTGGAAGATGTGCCTGGCGCTGGGCTGTTGATCGTCACCTCGCCCGATCTGGCCTATCGGGACTGGAACCGTGCCTGGCGGCAGCGGGCGTCGGGTCGCTACGAGGCACGCAGCCATATCGGCCGCCTGTTGGATCCTTTAGCGGCGGATGCGGCCTTGGTGACCGTGATCGACGGGCATCCGGCAACATTATCCTGGCTGGGTTCAGCCTCCCGACGCCGGGTTTTCAGCCTGGGCGTGGAAACTTTCGGCCAGTCCGGCGATATCGAAGATCTTTACCGCATTCACGGTATCGACAGGAACGCCATTCTGAACGCCTGCGCCGCCGCCTGTTTAAATAGATAAATCATTGGCAACGGTCATCCGTTCGCGTCGATTTACCCCCAGACCCTTCGCGCGACTTCCTGCATGACGTCAAGTTTCCGCCATTGCGCGTCTTCCGACAGGAAATTGCCGCTGATGCCTGAGGCAAAACCGCATTGCGGACTGATCGCAAGCTGCTCCAAATCGATGAATTTGCTGGCCGCATCGATCCGCGCCATCAGTGTTTCGACATCTTCGACGGCGCCGTCCTTGGTGGTGATCAAACCCAACACCACGGTTGGCCCGCCCTTGGGCACATACGCCAACGGTTCGAAACCACCCGCCCGTTCGGTATCATACTCCAGCAGCAGCCGGTCGAATTTCAGATTGGCAAAAAGGTATTCGGCAATGCCGTCATAAGTGCCCTCGCGATGCCACATCGAGGCTCGATTGCCGCGGCATATATGCAGGCCGAAACAGGCCTGCCCCTCATACCCGTCAATCACCGTGTTCGAAGCGTCGACGGCCCGGGCCAGGTTTTGGAATGGGTCTTCGCCCCGCGCGGCGATGCGTTCCAGAGTGTCCTGGTCAACGTAACCCGTATAGCTGGGTTCGTCCAATTGGATGTATTGACAGCCCGCCTCAATCAGCTCACCAACCATTCCATGCTGGATCGCCGTCACGTCGGCGAGAAAATCGTCCGCCGTTCCATAGTGGGGGGAAGAACCAGAGACATCACACATCTGCGCCACCCGGTCGGGGCCCATCAGCATTGCTTTGCCGGTGGCGGTTGTCGTCACCGAATCCAGAAACTGAAACTCCCGCAGCGGAAAATTCTCCCGTAGCTTGAGTTTGGCGGTGGCCGGAACCTTGGATGATTCAACGGTATCCCGACCGCGCTGGCCCGGCTGCTCGCCCTCGGCGACGGTGCTGGGATTTTCCAAAAATCCCCGCCACGAACCCTGCCACAGATCCCAGCCATCCACATCGGAGAAACTGACCTGCCAGTTCAGTCGCCGGTATTCGCCATCGCTGACTACCGGCAGGCCGGCGGCCTGTTGTCGCGACACCACCTCGCGGATCGCCGTGTCCTGGGCCTCCACCAATCCGGCCTCATCCAGCTCACCACCACCGCGCGCCATGAACGCGTCGATCAATGACGGCGGCCGCAGCAGGCTGCTCACATGGTCGGTGCGCAAGCGTTTCAGATTTTCTGTCATGCAATCCTTCCTAAACTCTTCGAAGTGGCGCGGAGTTCATGAGGGCAGCCGCGCTTCCAATTCGTGACGTTGCACCTTGCCGGTGGTGGAGCGGGGCAGTTCCTCGTCGGTCAGGAAGAAAATGTCCTTGGGCCGTTTGTAAGACGAAAGATTTTCGCGGCACAAATCCATCAACTCGTCCGCCGTCAGGCTGGGATCGGCGGGCACCACGAAGGCGACGGGCACCTCGCTCCATTTGCGGTCCGGGCGGCGGACGACGACGGCTTCATGCACCCGGGCATCCGCCAGCATGACCTGTTCGATCTCCGCCGGGTAAATGTTCTCGCCGCCCGATTTGATCATGTATTTCACCCGGTCCACGTAATCCAGGGTGCCGTCCTCGTTGCGGCGCAGTACATCGCCCATGTGGAACCAGCCGTTGCGGAAATCCTGGGCATTGGTTTCTTCCGCGTTCCAATAGCCGCTGAACAATGTGGGACCGCGCATGGCAACCTCCCCCGGGGTGCCGATGGGCACTTCATTGTCGTCGGGATCCACCAGGCGCATCTCGCAAAACGCCGATTGCCGCTTAGACAGATTGGTCGGCGCCACGCCGACGGGGATCAGGTTGGACGAGGCCGGCGGCAAGCCGGTCTCCGTCGCGCCGAATGAATTATTATAGGGCGCATTCAAAACCCTGGTGGCATGGGCGATGTCCTCGCGCGGTACTAGATCGGCCATGGCGCCGCAGATCCCCACGCCTTTAATCTTGACCTTTTTCTCTTCCAAAATCGTGGCGAATTGCCCCACCATGCCCGGCATCAGAATAAAGAACTGCATCTCCTCGCGCTCCAGCACGTCGATCAACTGGTCCGGCTCATATCCGTCGATCACATGCACCGTGCCGCCGCGCAACAGGGTGGCAAGCGCCTGATCGGTGGAGGCCATGTGATAGAACGGCGGCCAGGCACAGAAATTATCACCAATGGGAACCTGGAATTCCGATGTGAAACACATTGCCCGGGCAATCATGGCCCGATGGCTGACCAGGGCCCCCTTGGGCAAACCGGTGGTGCCGGAGGTATAGAGAATGACCAGACCATCCTCGGGATCGATATCCAGATCGGGGTAGTCAGCCGACCCCGCCGTCATGAATGCCTCGTATTCCGCGCCCAGGGCAAGACGCCGGTGCGGGGATAATTCCAGGCGGTCCAGGGTCTCGGTCAAGTCCGGCTGAACGATGACCACCGCGGCCTCTACAAGATTGATGCAATGCTGCAATTCCCGATCCCCAAGGCGCCAGTTCAGGCAGGCCACGATCAGTCCGGCCTTGGCCGCCGCCAACTCAATCTCCACATATTCAAGGCAATTCCGCGCCAGCAGACCAACCCGATCGCCCCTTTTCAGACCGTCCGCCAGCAAGGCGTTGGCCAGCCGGTTGGAGCGTTCCTCCAGTTCGCCATAGCTAAGGCCCCTCTCGCCCTCCACCACCGCGCGATGCTCCGGGTGGGCGGGCACCCGGGCGTGGAACAGGGCGCCGATGGTGGCGTGGCGAGATGACATGACCTCTTGCGGGGGGGTATAAAGGGACATGAAACTACTCCTTACAGCCGGAATTTTACGGCGCCTGGACCTTAGTTTCTTTACCCCGCCGTCGCAATGTTTTGCTATACGCTACTATAGTACCGCATATTAATTGATTGAAAATATTGCCTTAATTCGACTTGACCTGGGAATTTTTCTCATATATTCAGCGCTGCAGCATCAGGGACGGCCCGTTACCCGGGCTCTGGAAAACACCCCTGGATAACATTGCAGTACGATCCTTGAGGAACGCTCATGAAAACCTATTCAGCCAAGCCCGGCGAAATCGACCGCAAATGGTTCGTAATCGATGCCGAAGGCGTGGTCCTGGGCCGCCTGGCCTCCATCATCTCCATGCGTCTGCGCGGCAAGCACAAGGCCATGTATACCCCGCACATGGACTGCGGCGACCATATCGTGGTCATCAACGCCGACAAGGTGCAGCTGACCGGCAATAAACTGGCCGACAAGACCTATTACCGCCACACCGGTTATCCAGGCGGTATCAAGTCCACCACGGCCGGCAAAATCCTTGAAGGCAAGCATCCCGAGCGGGTGGTCGAGAAAGCCGTACAGCGGATGGTCCCCAAGGGGCCCCTCGGCCGTCAGGTCCTGACCAAATTAAAGGTCTATGCCGGCGCCGATCACCCCCACGAGGCGCAGCAGCCGGAAGTTCTGGATGTGGCCGCGATGAACGATAAGAACAAAAGGAGCGCCTGAGCATGGCCGACGAAACAGGCAACGAAGATAAAGGCGCCGAGGAAGCAGCCGCGGAAACATCCACGGATACCGCAGCGGAAAATGCCGCGACCGAAACACCGTCCCGGCCGCAAACAGGTACCCTGGCCGATCTGAAGAATATGGTCGAAGGCGCGGCGGCGGCCGCGACGGGCGCGGATGATACCCCTGCCCCGGCCGCGAGTGTCGGCGAAACCGCCGTGACCGTCGAACCCAAGATCGATGCCCAGGGCCGCGCCTATGCCACAGGCAAGCGCAAGAACGCCATTGCCCGGGTCTGGATCAAACCGGGCGCGGGACGGATCACGGTCAACGGCCGGGAGTTTGAAACCTATTTCGCCCGCCCGGTACTGCGCATGATCATCAACCAACCCTTCGAAACCGCCCAGCGCAAGGACCAATACGACGTCATGTGCACGGTGGTCGGCGGCGGTCTTTCAGGCCAGGCCGGCGCGGTGCGTCACGGCATCTCCCGCGCCCTGCTGAATTTTGAACCGGACCTGCGCGGCGTACTGAAAGCCGGCGGCTTCCTGACCCGCGACAGCCGCGTCGTGGAGCGCAAGAAATACGGCAAGGCGAAAGCCCGCCGCAGCTTCCAGTTCTCGAAACGGTAAACGTTTCAGAACCTACGAACAGAAAGGGGCTGCCTTCGGGCGGCCCTTTTTTTGGTCGATATCCTCGGTTCGGTTTTACAATTCCAAAATCTAAAGAACGAACAAAATGGAGAGACGATTGTGTCGGCATATATGATATTTGACGTTCGTCGGGGTGATGACCGCGATGCCATGAAGCCCTATGGCGAAAAGGTCATGAGCACGCTTGAACCATATGGCGGCAAGATAATCGCCGCCAGCGATGATGTTGTCGTTCGCGAAGGTGATTGGGATTTTGACCGTATTCTGATTGTTGAGTTCCCGAGCATGGAAGCTGCGCAAGCCTGGTATGACAGCCCGGAATATCAGGAAATCCTGCCAATTCGGCTCAAAGCTAACAGCGACCAAATGGTAATCGTTGACGGGCTCTCTGCAGATTAGATCATTTGATTTCCAGCGTTACTCATCTTCGAAATTACCCTCGACCGAGCAGCCAAGGCGGGCTTGACTTTTTATCAGGTTCGGCCTGTTCTCACCTTGCAAGGTGAAATTTTCGCCGACAGAATGAGAATACCATGTCAAAATTGAAGTTTCGCAAAGCAACACTTGACGATGCCCCAATTCTTTTCAGTTGGGTAAACAGCCCCACCAGTTTGTCCGCCAGACTGGAAACCAGCGAAGCAATTCCGCTCGACACACATCTGGCCTGGCTCAAGACCAGAATATCTGATGTCGACACTGGAATTTGGCTGGCGAGCCTTGAAGATCAATTGGTGGGACAAGTACGCCTGCAACTGATCGAGGGCGCCATGGACATCGATGTTTTCGTTGTCGCTGAGTACAGGCGCAAGGATATCGCCACCCAACTGTTGGAATTCGCCAAAACCGAGTGCATGGCGCTGTGGCCGGGTAGATCTATTATGGCGCGAATTCGCCATGAAAACATTGGATCGAAGATGCTTTTTTCAAAAAGCGGCTATTCACTTGCCACGGTGCGGGATGAACAAGTTAACATGACATTCGGCGCTAGGTCCGTTTGGTGGAACAGCCCGCGCAATATTCGTATCGTCGTAGATAATCCGAGCTGGATCACCCATTATGTTGAAATATTAGCCCAGAAAATAAAAGAAACAGGCGACGAGGTAAGGATTGTTGGCGGATATGATTCTTCGGAAAATGCCGATATCACCTTTCTTTTGGGATGCGTGAATTTGGCGCCAGACTCCTTTCTCTGTTCCTCAAATGCCACCCTCGTGGTGCACGAAAGCGACTTGCCGGCTGGTCGCGGTTTCTCGCCTTTAACATGGCGGATCCTGGAAGGCGGGAATACGGTGCCGATCTGTTTATTTTATGCCGTTGGCAGCGCCGATGCCGGACCGGTCATTTTCCGGGAAGAATTGGCCTTTGAAGGACACGAATTAATTGACGAACTGCGTGAGCGACAGGGCCAAGCAACGATTGAATTATGTATGCAGTACTTGAGAGAGAATTCGCCGGCCCTTGGTGAAATACAGATCGGCGAACCCACCCACAATCGCCGCCGAACGGTGATCGACAGCAAATTGGATGCCCGGAAGTCGATCGCGGATCAGTTTAACCTCTTGCGCACGGTCGACAATAATCGATTTCCAGCATATTTTGAATTGGGCGATCATACTTACACGCTTGAGATTAAAAAAATTGATCGTAAATGAGACGCTGAATATTTAGAGCTCTTCAACCCCCAGAACCAAAAGGCGCAGCCTATGGCTCACCATATGGCTCACCATATGGCTCACGGTAATTATTTCTCGCGAATTCTATCGGCACTGTTACAATTTCAAGTCTCATTTATTTGGATAACGAATTTTCGATGAATTTTAATTCTTCAACAAAAATATTCATGGCCGTAGCGGCGACAGCAGTATTATTTCGAATTATATTTGTATTAGTTACATCATTTCAACCAATTACTAATGAAAATAATTACCCGGCATCTATACATCATATTTCACCAAGCAGTGACTACGGTCATTACAAAGCTCAATCTGTTCTATATTTTCAGTTTGGCTTCATGGAAGTAATTCGACTTATTTCAAAGTATCACTACGGATCAGATTACGAGGTTCCACGAGAAGTTAAAGATATAATAGCGCCGGACCATCTCGAAATGTCTCCGCCGATTTATCCCGCCCTGATTTGGATATTGGACTACCGGCCCGGCCACACTTTACCCATGGCATTTTTGTATATCGCACTTTCGATGGGAATTGCCGTGGCGTGGCTGAAGTGGTTGCAGAACAACGGTATGCCCATTTTATGGTTGCTGGCGTTTGCTCTGCTTCCTCATCCGTATTGGTTCATGATAAATTGCGGTTCGGACCTCCTGTTTTATGGGATATTTACCTTATTTTTTCTATGTTATTTCTCTAAACTTGATAACAACATTCGAATTCCGCTATCAATATTAGCCATTGCACTAGCCATATTGACAAGGCCGACTGGTGTTTCTTTGTTATTATTCATAATTATCGGTCCTTTATTTTTTCAAATACTTAGAAACAAAGCGCAACGAAAAAAAATATTGCTAGGACTAATCATTGTATCTCTTCCGATATTTTGGTTTTTTTGGCCATACTTGGAAAGCGTATTAAGAGGCGCCTACCGATGGCCGTTTTTCGGGATTGCTCAACCCGATTTCATTGATGGAATTTATGATGATTTACCGATTGCGCTTAACATGGCTCTTTCGTGGTTGAGCTTATTTGGTGCGAAGACGCTATATATTTTCGGGCTGCGACCAACCTATGGCGACGTTTCCTGGATCGTCTTTCTGGCCCGTCTGGCACCTGGAATCCCATTTTTGGCGGGTTTTCTTTATCTGATGTGGAGGGGGCCTAAACTAGAGAAAATTCTCGTCCTTTCGATGCTGCTCCCCTTGTATATCGGGCCTGGACAGGATCGATATTTGCTGCCCCTGCAGCCGATATTGTTTTTTTATGCCTGGCGACTTTTCGAGCATCTCACGAGTTTTCGCGGACGAGGAAATGAACCTGCCGACCGGCCCATTTAGCGCTCGAAATTTGTAGTCGCATGGCGCTGAAACACTGAACATTGTCACGATTCACAGTTCGCCCATCAATTATTGTGGATTAATCCGCCGGACGCCGCTAAAAGCTATTGGCAACTGTGAGAGATCTAGGACCGACGACAAATGAAACGCCTCCGAACCGACGAGAAAACTTTGGAACCTCAGGATGTTATTTTTAACATGCTGAGCCGCCAAGGTTTTTCAGAGTCCCGTTAGCGAAACCCAGAACCGAACACATAACTGCCGCTGTGGCTTGTGGTGTTCCACCGCAAGCCATTTTTCGTTTGGCCCACATTTTGTTTGGTAGTTTGAAATTGATGTATACAGACTTTGTTGGATAGGAGACGGAACATGAGCGCGGTACTCGCGAACAAGATTAGAATTGGCATCCTTGGGGCCTCCGGCTATACGGGGGCCGAGCTGGTCCGCCTTCTCGCCCGCCATCCCCAGGCCGACATCGTTGTCATGACCGCCGACAGTCACGCGGGCGAACCCTATGAGCAGGTCTATCCCCATTTGGGCGGCCTGAACTTGCCGGGGCTGGTCAAGGTGGATGAAGTGGAATGGGCCGGTGTCGAGGTGGACGCCGTGTTCTGCGGCCTGCCCCATGGCACAACCCAGGAAATCATCGCCGGATTGCTCCATCAAACCCAGCACAGCGTCATCGACGAGGTCTTGCGTGAAAGCCCCGGCGACGCGGCGGCGGCTATTCAGGGCACGCCCAGGATCATCGATCTGTCGGCCGACTTCCGCCTGGACAGCACCGATACCTATGCCGAATATTATGGGCACGAACACTATGCACCGCACCTGCAGCCCGAAGCGGTCTATGGCCTGACCGAAAATTACCGGGACAAAATAACCGATGCGCGCCTGGTGGCCTGCCCGGGCTGTTATCCGACGGTGGCGATCCTGGCCTTGGCGCCCCTATTACAGGCCGGAAAAATCGCGCCCGAAGACATCATCATAGATGCCAAGACCGGCATCACCGGTGCCGGACGGGCCGCGAAGGCAGCTAATCTGTTCTCGGAAGTATCCGAGGGACTACATGCCTACGGCATTGGAACCCATCGCCATGGACCAGAGATAGAACAAGAACTATCAAAAGCTTATGGAGATAATTTAATAGTTAACTTTACACCTCATCTGGCGCCGATGAACCGCGGCATTCTGGCCAGCTGCTATGTGCGCCTGGCGGGTGGAGCCAGCGTGGACGATCTGCGCGATTGCCTGGCGGCGCGCTATAGCGATGAACCTTTCGTGCGGGTCGTGGGCGAGGGTATAGCGCCGGCAACCCGGGATGTGCGCGGCTCAAACCATTGTCTGATCGGCGTATTTCCCGATCGCCTGCCGGGCCGGGCCATCATCGTTTCGGTGATCGACAATCTGGTCAAGGGGTCCTCCGGCCAGGCCATTCAGAACATGAACATCATGTATGGCCTGCCCGAGACCATGGGTCTGGAACAGGAGGCCCTATTTCCTTGATTGACGATTCCTTGAATGATGGCGTAAGGCGTAAACCATGGGTACCGGTTTGAGTATGGGCGTGAATATGGGCGATATCATCACCTATCAGGGGATCAAACCGGATGTTCATCCGGAGGCCTTCATCGCCCCCGGCGCCTTTGTCATTGGCAAGGTAGAGATCGGCGCCAAATCGTCAATTTGGTATAATTGCACCGTGCGCGGCGATGAAGAACCTATTCATATCGGATCCGGCACGAACATCCAGGACGGCACGACCATTCATACCTCGGGCGGCATCGCCGATACCTGGATCGGAGATCATGTACTGGTGGGCCATATGTCCATGTTGCATGGCTGCCGCATCGAAGACCGCGCCTTTATCGGCATGGGATCGGTGGTGCTGGATGACTCGGTGGTGGAGACTTATGCCATGCTGGCCGCCGGCTCCGTCCTGACGCCGGGCAAGCGCATTCCCACGGGCCAGCTTTGGGCCGGTTGTCCGGCGAGGTATATGCGGGATTTGCGCCCGGAAGAAACCGAAATCCACGCCGAACAAGTGGCCAGGTATGTTAAACTGGGCGAAAAGCATACAGCGGCGCTGAAACAGGCCTAAAATAACCCTGAAATAGCCCTGAAAGAGTTTAGGAATTGCCATGCGTATCATCGTGACAGGCGCCGGGATCGGCGGCTCGGTCCTGGCCCTGGCCCTCGAACAGGCGGACATGGATTTTGTCGTTTTGGAACAGGCCCCTGAATTGACAGAGGTCGGCGCCGGCATCCAGTTAAGCCCCAACGGCGTGCGCATCCTGGAATGGCTGGGTTTGGGTGATGAACTGGCCGGATTTGGGGTTGAGCCGGGCGGACACCAGTTGCGCGACTGGAAAAGTGGAGATATTGTCCTGGAAACACCGCTTAAGTCATTGGTAAAAACTACTTTTGGCTCACCATACTATCACGCCCACCGGGCTGATTTGATCGACGCCTTGGCCCGCCGCGTCAACCCCGACCGCCTGCGCCTGAACGCTAAAGTGGTCTCCGTCAGCCAGGATAGCGGCAAGGTCACCGCCACCCTGGAAAATGGCAGCAGCGAAACGGGCGATGTGCTGATCGGCGCCGACGGCATCCATTCGGTCATCCGCAACCAGGTCTTCAACCCGGAAGCCCCCCGCCCGTCCGGCTATCTGGCCTGGCGGGGCATGGTGCCGGCGGAACGCGCGGCGCATTTGAAGATCGAAAAACAATCCGTCGCCGTCATGGGGCCGCGCCTGTCCATCGTGTTCTACTATGTCTCGGGTGGGGCCAAGCTCAACTGGGTCGCGATCGGCGCCGGCGAAGATGAAATGCGCGAAAGCTGGTCGCAAACCGCCTCCAAGGAAGACGTGCAGAAAAGCTTCGAAGGCTGGTACGACCACGCCAAGGGCCTGGTGGATCTGACGGACGAGCTGTTCGTCACCGCCCTGCATGATCGGGAGCCCCTGCCCACCTGGATCGACGGCCGTATCGCCCTGATGGGAGATGCGGCCCACGCCATGCTGCCCTATCACGCCCAGGGCGCGGTGCAATCCATCGAGGATGCCTGGGTTCTGGCCCGGTGCCTGCAACTGGGCCATCAAACGTTACCCGGCGACCCGGCCGGCGCGTTATTGAAATACGAAAGCCTGCGAAAAGATCGCGCCCAGCGCCTGCAACTGCATTCCCGCAACGCCGAACGCTGGTATCACCTGGATGACGCCGACGAGGTCGCCCGCCGCAACGCCCGCCTGGCCGCCCATGCCGAAAACAGCGACACCGGCCTAACCCCGCAACAGATATGGCTGTTCGGTTACGACGCCGAAAAAGCCGTCCTCGGCACCGACGACGACTGGCGCGCCCTGCGGGAATGGTAGCCGGCGCATTTGTGCAATAAAGCCCCTTGCCCCGAGCGGACCGGCACGGCATGTTGCCGCCCATCGGCAAGCCTTTCTTGATGTGCCCCCTTGGCGGAATTGGCAGACGCACGGGACTTAAAATCCCGAGACTTAACAGTC